>PWYL01000025.1 GCA_003568315.1 Mollicutes bacterium
CGTGGGCAGAACACATCATCTTATACTGGCGTGTAAGATATTGTGAACCTTGATCCGAGTGGAGGATGAGTCCACTCGGATCATCTGTTTTATGGGTTGTTGTGTCTGCTGATCTGATAGGCGAGGATTTCCGGCCACATCGCAAAAACGCCGGATCTCTTCGACCTCGAGTTCGCTCATGATAATCCCTCCTTCGGGCTCCTGGTCATAGTTTGCAGTCTTTCCCAAGTAAGGTGGGGAATACGTCATTTTTTCTAACCGTCCCGCTCAAAGGGCGAATGCCTTCATCGTAAACTGTTTTGACAGCACATGCTCCGGACGATACAATGACATAAAACACCGAAAAGGAGGAATGGACCATGAAGAAAGACGTCATCATCGTCACCGGCGCCGCAAGCGGCGTCGGCAGAGAAACGGCTCTGCTTTTGGCAAAAGACGGCGCGAAAGTCGTCTGTGCCGATATCGACAAAGAGGGACTGAGAGAACTCACAGAAACCATGCGGAAAAGGAATCTTGATGCGAAAACGAAAGTGACCGATGTCGGCAAGCCCGAAGAAGTCGAAGAACTTGTCGACTTCACCGTCGACACCTACAAAAGACTCGACGGCATCTTCAACAACGCCGGCATCCGCGACGGCACCCATTTCGACGATGTCGACCCCGTCCGCTATCACGAACATCTTGCCACCAACCAGCACAGCGTCTTCTACGGCATGCACTATGCGGCGAAAAAGATGCAGGAACTGAACACGAAAAACGGCCGCATCGTGAACACGGCCTCGATACGGAGCTATTTCGGCGCCAAAAAGAGTTTCCGCTACAGCGCCGCCAAGGCGGCCATCGTCTCGATGACGATGTCTGCGGCGGATGCCTTGGCCAAAGACGGTATCCGCGTGAACGCTGTCGCCCCGGCCTTCATCGACACGGGACTCCTCGCAAGCGTTCCCCAAGAAAGAAGGGAGCGCCTCGAGAAGAAACATCTGCGGGGAAGGCTTCTGAAAGCCGTGGAAGTCGCGAAGGTCGTCCGCTTCCTCTTCAGCGAGGATAGTATCGCCGTGAACGGTGCGACACTTCTCGTGGATGACGGCTTCCTCGCCGTGCATTGATGTAAAAAAGATCGGCTCCGGCCGATCCTGGCTCATTTTTTTTCATCAGAGTTTCGCCTCTTCGGTGCGGAACCATTTGAGGAACGCCTCGCCATCAATCAAGGAGGGATTCTCCACCATCGCCGAGACATAGCGGCTCACGAGCGAAAGCAGATTCTGATGCGTCTTGTCGTTTGTCGCGCCGAAGACGAAACAGTTCTTGATGTCCTTTCCGAAATAATCGATCGGTCGTTTGGAACGCAAGAAGGCGATGAAAGGTTTCCTCACGCCTTCATGGGGTCGCGCGTGCAAAAAGAGGGTCTCTTTCGTGATCGCCATGTAGGGGCCCGAGCGATGGATCTGTTCGATGATCTCTTTGAGATACATGCTGGTAAGAACCCCCATCTGCAAGAGTTCGGCGGTCGCCTTGTACAAGCCTTCCTCCCATGTTTCCAGTTCATCGACCTTTTGGAAATGCAAACGGATTCTCTCGTCCATCCTCGAGACCTCCTTGCCCAGAGATTCGTCACGATTGTTCCTATGGCCCCATTTTACCACAAGGAGCGTTTTTTTGTGAAATTCGGGTTCTTCCCACGCAAATTATCGGCTTGACCGTGTTATAATGTCCGTGTAAGGGAGAGTGAACCTATGCCTATGGTAGAAAAGACCAAAAAGAAGCGCACCCTCGACAAAGAGCTCCGTCAGGAGCTTTCGAAAGAAAAATGCCATGAGATCATGGACTATCTCATGGTGCAATTCATCGAATCGAACGACATCCATTACAACTACTACTTCGACACCCCGGACTACCGGCTCGCCGAACGGAACATCACCCTCCGCGTGCGCACCATCCGGAAAGACAACACGACTTCTTGTTATCTCACGTTGAAAGTCCCCACCATCGACGAGGACACCCATCTCGAATACAACCAGCGCCTCACGGAAAAAGAGATGCGCCTCATGGTCTACAACAACGAGTTCCCCGACGGCGAGATTAGGGAGCTCGATTCCATCCACGGCGGCACCGTGCAGAATGTGAACATGATCCGGGTCAACCGCGTCTATGCGGAATATCTCGACTTCTACGTCTTCTTCGACAAGATCAGCCACCGGGGAAAGACCTATTACGAGATCGGCACCCGCATCGATTCCGCAGGCACGAACGGCAGAAACGAACAGGCCGCGAACTTCAAACGCCTCCTCAAGGATTTCAACGTCGCCTTCCAACAGGCGCCGAGGCGCTCCGAGAAATACCGTTGATTGCTCCACCCATACAAAAAGGTCCTTCCGGACAGTTTCCGGAAGGACCTTTTTCCTCCTACAACAACAGAAAGAACCCGGTCAACACCGCCACATAGATGACGAAGAGATAGTTCGCCGTCTCGAAGGTGACCGTGAAGCGGCGGAGTCGTCGGACTCCCTTTCTGTCGGGGCGGATGAGATGATGATACAAGAGGAAGCCGAAGGCGATGGTCACGATGTAGGTCGCGAGGGCCGTGAAGGTGAAAGGGTCCACCGCCGAGACATCGAAACCGAAAAGGATCTCGCCCAAAGATTCGTGGAAGATGCCGAAGACGAAACACGCGAGACTGATCACGGCAAGCGGGACGATCTGGGCGTAGTTCTTGTGCGGATAGCTCAGAGTCTTGGGACCGAAGAAGATCATCGAGAGCTTGACGAAGGCGGCCGCGCTACCGACATTGACCAAGAACACCGCATAATAACGCAAGGGATCGTCATAGAGCGCATCCGTGATGAGGGCCTTCGAGATATAGCCGTTCATGAAGGGCGCCCCGGTGATCGCGAGCATGCCGATGATCATGAAGATGCTGACGATGGGCATCGAGCGCATGAGACCGGAGATTTTCGTGATGTCTTTCGTGCGATAGACGCTGACGATGATGCCGGCCGCGAAGAAGAGGAGTCCCTTGAAGAGCGCATGATGGACCACATGCAGGAGTCCCGCACTGTAATCGTCGAGACTGACGAGGCCGATGATGATGAGGCCGACCTGTGTGAGGGTGCTGTAAGCCAAAAGCACCTTGATGTTCTTTTGCATCATGGCGAAGAGTGACCCCGTGAGAGCGGTCGCGAGACCGACGAAGAAGAAGAAATCCATGTAATCGAAGTCGGCGGGGGAGAACATGCCGTTCAAGCGGATGAAGAGATAGATTCCGCCCTTGACGATGAGCCCGCTCAAGAGGGCGCTCACCGCGGATTGGGCGACACCGTGGGCTCGCGGAAGCCAGGCGAATACGGGGAAGAGTGCGGCCTTGACACTGATGCCGGCCATCATGAGCACATAGGCGAGCCCGACGACGGTATGGCCCGGGGCCAAACCTTCCATGCCGTTGCGGATTTCGAGCATGTTGATGGTACCGAACGTGTAATAGAGCAACACGACGCCGATCAAGAACATGAGCACGCCGGCCGTGTTCAAAAGGAGATAATAGACACCGGCGCGGATGGAGGAGCCCATCTTCTTGAAGGCGACGAGAATGGTCACGATGATGGTGGTGAGTTCCATGAAGACGAAGAGGTTGAAAAGGTCGCTCGTCTGCAAGAGTCCCAAGAACACCCCTTCGAGGAAGAGCAGGAAGAAAAGGAACGTCGGCTCGGCCTCTTTCGGCCGGAACTTGTAGATGAGGACCATCCACCAGACGAAGATGGTGAGTGAGACCAACACGGCGCTCAAACGGTCGTTCATGAGCGGAATGCCGATCACATCCCAATCACCG
Organism: Mollicutes bacterium; assembly: GCA_003568315.1. Classification (GTDB taxonomy): domain Bacteria; phylum Bacillota_I; class Bacilli_A; order Izemoplasmatales; family Izemoplasmataceae; genus T1SED10-81. The sequence continues at coordinate 3,824 of PWYL01000025.1, forward strand.
ATGAAATAGATGACTCCGCTCACGAAATGGGGGGCGATGTCGACATAGTAGATGACAGCCAACACCGTGACGATGATTTGGGCAAAAAAAGCGAGATAGTGCGACCAACGACTCCGCAACACATAGATGATGATCGCCGTGATGACGGGAATGAGGATGAAAAGGATCGGGGCGTGTTCCATCATTCGACATCCTCCCTTCGGAGGATCTGTGCCCATTCGATGGAGCCATACCGGTGGAAGAGCTTGATGCAGAGCATGAGCGAAAGGGCGGTCACGGTGCTACCGATGACGATGGTCGTGATCATGAGCGCCTGCGGGAGGGGATCGACAATCGCATCGGCCTCCCCGTTCAAAATCGGGATGCCGCCGCCTTGGAAGTTGCCGAGGTTCAAAAAGAGGAGGATGATGCCGCTTTCGATGATGGTCACGCAAAAGACGCTCTTGATGATGTTCTTGCTCGTGGCGAGGCCGTAGAAACCGATGAGGACCACGATGAATGTCAGGATGGGATTCATCTCAGCGACCCTCCCTCAGAAACGCCGTGAAGATCGTCCAAAGCCCCAAGGCGACTTTCAGGCCGATAAGCAAGTTCAAGATGACGAGATAGATCGCCTTCCAGTCGGCTGAGGCATCGATCGGCATGAAATTCGTGAAAAGCACGCCGCGCGTGAGAAGACTCACCGATGTCACGGCGATGATGGCGAGATAGAGGAGCTTCTCCGAGGTGACGATGAAATTGACATTGGTCTCTTTGTCGGTGTCGATGTAATAGAGGATGAGGATCGCTGTCGCGGCGAGCGCGCCGCCTTGGAAGCCGCCGCCCGGAGAGAGGTGCCCGTTGATGATGATGTAGAAGCCGAATACGAGAAGTAAAGGATACGCCAGACGGGCGAAGGTCACGAAGAGGTCGGGGGTCTTGTGTTTGTCGATCATGAACGGAACGTTCTTCTCTTCGAGGTCGTGCTTGGAGATCCAGATGACACCACTCACAGCCACAAGCAGGATGCCCGCCTCGAAAAGGGAATCGAAAAGCCTGTAATCGAGAAGGATGGCCGTGACGAGGTTCTTCGCCCCCGTCTCAGCGTAGCCGTGCTCGAAGAAATAACGCATGCCGTCATCGCTGTAGAGGTCGGAAAGGTCGACCATCGAGATGACGAAGAAGACAAAGAGGAAACCGAGAGCGGAAAGCAGAACAGTAAGTTTCAGGGCGTTCTTCAATATCCTATTCACCGAAATCACGATCCTTGAAGGTCTTGACCTCGATGTCGTCGTATTCAGCCGCCATATCGGCGAGCTTCTGCATGAGGAGGCTCGACTCCTGGCCTTTCAGGACATATTTTCCGCTTTCCGTATCCTTCGTCACGATGAGGTCGATGTTCGTCTTTTCGCAAAGCACCTGGTCCGGACCCGCTTCGGGGCTGCAAAGCGCCGGCTCGTTGCAGATGTTCAACTCGAGATGGTAGTATTCCGTGAAACGTTTCAAGAACACATAGCCCATCCCCGTGAGTTTTCCGTCCCGGATGATGAAATCGTCCATCGCCCTGTCCAAGACGATGAACTCGCGTTGCCGGCTGATGCTTATCACATAGATCAAAGGGATGATCGCCGCACCGATGGCGACTTCGGCGATGGCGACATCGGGAGCGTTGTTTATGACATAGAGGCTCGCCGTCGTCAAAGAGAAAGACGCCACGAGGATGATGATCGTCCGGTTGTTCTTGTGGAGGACGATGGCGATGGCAATGATGATCAAGACGACCTGCATGGCGTAGGCCACAACCTCAATCATCGTGATTTCGTCGAGTATCGGAAACATCCTCCGAGCCTCCTTTGCGACGGTCCGTACCGATGTTCTTCACGGGCATGCCCGTGAGATAGGCGCTCCTGATGTTCACATGGGCGCTTATCGGATTCGTGACGAGCATGAAACCGATGAGCATCACGAACCGGATGATGTAGCGGTAACAAAACGGCAGTCCTTCCTCCGTGGCGCAGACGATGGATATCAAAATCAAAGCCAAAAGCAGGGTGAGACTCGCGATGGTCTCGATCATGGCCGAAGAGAGGATGCGCACATAGAGGTCTTTCGCCCGGAAGACGGCGATGATGCCGAAGATGATGAATATCCAGGCGAAAACGAGCAAGAAAATGGGAATCACAGTCATTTCTCCCGCCCTCCCGTCATGATGAATTTGGCCAAGAGCGTGATGGTGAGGAAGCCCACGATGCCGTAGCCGATCGCGACATCGAGGATGAGTATGCTGTCGGTGAGTATGGCATAGACCGTCACGAACATGACGACCTTCGCACTGACGAGGTTCACCATGAGCAGGCGGTCCCAGATGGTCGGGCCCACGATGAGCCGGATGACGCTAGCGCCGACCGAAAAGACGAGAACGATGAGGGTCAGAAAGAGCATCCACTCCAAAGCGTCGGTGAGTTCGATCATCTCTTTCCGCCCCCCTTCTTCTTTTGTAAAAGCCTCTCAAAACGTTTGCGGATCGGGGCCGCGAGTTCCTCCGGCGTCACATCGGGGGGCGCGATCGTGAGGACGGTCACGGTCTTCTTCTCGACATCGCTGTCGATGGTGATCGTCCCCGGGGTGAGCGTGATGGAATTCGCCACGATCGCCACATCGACGGCACTCTCCACATCGAGCTCGATTGTGAAGACGACCGCTTTATAGCGGCGTTTGACGAGGTTGATGGCGAAACGGATGGCCGCCTTGAGGACCTCGACGAAAAGAACCGAGACGTAGCGGAAGAAACGATGGATGCGAAAAGCGCCATATCTCGTGTCTTTTCCGCCATAAAAGATCCGGAAAGAAAGTTCTGTCAAGACACCACACACTAAAACGCCCGCGATGACGGTCTCCGGGCGAAAATTCAAGGCGAAAAGGAACCAAAAAACGAGACACAACAGAAAAAGGCTGTAGCGGGAGCGGATGTAATCCTTCATGTGTCATTCCTCCGCGACGAAGTGAAAAATCAAACTTAATTATAGCACAAAAAAGGACGAAAAAAATCTATGTTTCGACGCCCAGAAGGGCGATGATGGTCTTCGCGTCCTTGATTTCGCCGCTTTTGGCGAGATGGATGGCCTCCTCCAGAGGGAGACGCACAAGTTCCACATACTCGTCATCATCGGCTTCGGGCTTCTTTTTTAACATGGTCGCGTCATAAGCGTGATAGATCTCGATCCGTTCGTTCGAGAAACCGATGGCCGAATACACATCCATCACCTTGACGAGATGCTCACTCGTGTAGCCGGTCTCTTCTTCCAACTCCCGCTTGGCGCAACGGATCCCGTCTTCGCCCGGATCGTCCTTCTTTCCCGCGGGAATCTCCAGACTGTCGATGCCGGCCGCATAACGGTGCTGCCGCACGAGGAGGACTTCTCTCTCTTTTGTGATGGGAAGGACGGCCGCGGCGCCGACATGGTCGACAACGACACGTTTTGCCTCGCGACCGTCGGGAAGCGCGACATCGTCCTCATAGACACGCAAGAAATCACACGTGTATTTCAGATGGCGTTTCACGAACTTCTCTCTTTTCAACACGGACCATTCCCTTCCCTGAAGTACGCGACGGATACTTATCGGATTCCTCATCCGGTTTTGTCATTATATCATGTATCACGATGGATGTGAAAAGAACCCCTCTCTTTCTTTTCATGAAAAAGGCAGGCACGGATCACATGCCTGCCTTCGTGATTTCCATCCTCAGTTCGGAAAAGCCTCTCTCAACACGGAGAGCGCCCAATCGATCTCCTCTTTCTTGATGACAAGCGGCGGAGCGAGACGAATGGTGTGTGTATGGGTCTCTTTGGCGAGGATGCCCATCTCCTTGAGTTTCTCGGTGTATTTTCGGGCGCCGCCCGCGTCCTCTTTCAGTTCGATGGCGATGAAGAGCCCTTTTCCGCGGACCTCCTTGAAGACGGGGGAAGCGATCTTTTTGATCTCTTTCAGGAAATATCCGCCGAGCTCGGCCGAACGTTCGGGAAGTTTCTCCTCGAGCAAGACGTCGATCGCCGCCTCGCCTGCGGCGCAAGCGAGCGGATTCCCGCCGAAGGTGCTTCCGTGGGATCCGGGCACGATGACATCCATGATGTCATGACGGGTGATGGCGGCTGATACGGGGATGACACCGCCCGAAAGGGCCTTGCCCACAAGCAGGATGTCCGGCTTGGCGTTTTCATGTTCAAAGCAGAAGAGTTTCCCCGTCCTGCCGAACCCGGTCTGGATCTCATCGAACATGAGGAGGACGTTGTGCTTCTCGCAAATCTCCTTGACTTTCCGGAGATACCCTTCGCTCGGGATGATGACCCCGGCTTCGCCCTGGATGGGCTCGACCAGGAAAGCCACGGTGTTCTCGTTGATGGCGGCCTCGAGTGCTTCTGTGTCGTCATAGGGGATGTTGATGAAACCGGGCGTGTAGGGACCATAGTCTTTCCGGGCGACCTCGTCGATAGAGAAACTGACAATCGTGGTCGTGCGGCCGTGGAAGTTGCTGTTGGCGGTGATGATCTCGGCCCTGTTATCGGGCACACCCTTCTTCTGGTATCCCCAGCGGCGGGCGATCTTGATGCCCGTCTCGACGGCTTCGGCACCGGTGTTCATCGGCAGCGCCACTTCATAGCCCGAGACTTCGCAGAGTCTCTTCAGGAAGCGACCCAGCCGGTCGTTGTAGAAGGCGCGGGAAGTCAGCGTGAGCGTCTTCAGCTGTTCTTCCACCGTCTTCACGATCTTGGGGTGGAGATGGCCGTGGTTGACCGCGGAGTAAGCCGCGAGGCAATCGAGATATTTCCTCCCCTCGGGGTCCCAGACCCAGACACCTTCCGCCTTGTGGATGACGACGGGGATCGGTGCATAGTTTTTGGCACCATATTGCGCTTCGAGTTCCATGGATTCTTTCGTACTGGACATGAATTAGCACCTCTGTATCGGATATTTTTTGGACGTAAGAGAGAAAAAGGCCTCTCATACGCATAAAAAGAAACGAAGGTTCTCGCTCTTTCTCCACGCTCATTCTAACATAAGCAAAAACGAACTGCAAGCGCTTTCAGCGGTGATGGTCAACGCAAAGAGAGTCGGGGTCTTGTTAAAAAAAGTGCGGCCCCATCTTAGAAGCCGTACGTGTGTCTCAACCTCTCGTATTGGGAAAGTGACCGCTTGTCCAGATTTTTGAGACCCGCCGCTCGCGCCCACTCGATGGCCTCGAGATATTCTTGCACGGTGATACCGCGGTCGATCTCGGAGAAACCTTTCATATGCCGACGCGGATGGTATTGGCCCATGATGTTCACATACGTTTCAGGTGAGAGGTTCTTCGCCACCCATTCGACGAAGGCTCGCGTGCCGTTCACATGGCGCGGCATGACGAGGTGCCTGAGCATCAATCCCCGATACGCTTCCTTCTCACCATGAAGACGCAAATCGCCGACTTGCGCATGCATGGCCGAAATTGCCCGCTTGGCGATTTCGGGATAGTCCGCCGCCTGTGATTCATTATAGCGGGCGGCCTTTTTTCCGTCCATGAACTTCATGTCGGCGAGATAGATGTCGACGATACCGTCAAGAAGGTCGATGGTCTCTTTTGTCTCATACGAGCTCGTGTTGTGGACGATGGGAAGGGAAAGTCCTTCTTTCGCCGCGATAGCCAACGCGCTCAGTATCCGGGGAAGAAAATGCGTCGGGGTGACGAGGTTGATGTTCGCACAACCCATTCTCTGCAGTTCCAACATCATCCGGGCGAGTTCTTCGTCACTCACCTTTTTGCCGAGTCCTTGATGAGCGGTCTCGAAATTTTGACAAAAGACGCAACGGAGGTTGCAGTGGGAAAAGAAGATGGTCCCCGATCCCCGCCTGCCGGTGAGGGGGTCCTCTTCGCCGGGATGGGCGAAATGGCCGGAAACGACCGCTTCGAAGGGGGCTTGGCAGAAACCCTTCTCTCCTTCGGTCCTTTTCACACCGCAGCGGTGGGGACAGAGGATGCATTTCGCATAGATCCTTTCCGCCTTGTCGATGCGGGCTTGCAGATCGTTTTTTCCTAGTAGTCCGCGGTAGGCGGGGGAAGAGTTCCGTTCTTTCTTCCGAACGCTCTCTTCATCCATAAAAGACCCCCTTTTCGCATATTCATGCGACCATGAGAATGGCATAGCGGTTCATCATGTCGTCCATGTCCTTCAAAACGTCCAAGGGATAGCCGACTTTCTTCACGGTCGTGAAAAGGTCCACGCCCAACGCCTCCGGTGTGGGACGGGCCTTATCCTTGAAGCGGCATTCCGTCAATGATTGTGTGCATTCATCGCAACGATAGCAGACGGTCGCGGGCAAAAGCAGCGCCTTCGGGTATCCTTCGTAGAAGAGGCGTTTCTCCAAATCGAGAAGCGATTCGTCGATTTGGCAAAACACTTCGGAATCTTTCTTTCGATGATGGGCCTTCATCTCGAAACGGAGGATGAGGGCACGGTCGTATTCCGCAAAGAAACGCTCGCATTCCCCGATCGAAGGCATGTTCGGGGGACAGACCGCCCTCTTGCCGTAATCGGGACAGCTATGGATGCACAGGGAACGCACCCATTGACGGATGACGATCTCTTTCGCGTCGATCCAGCGATAGTCCTTGAAACCGTGGGCCTCAAGCAAACTTTCCACAGTCTTTTCGTCCATGAAACGAGCCTCCTTTTGCGGATGCTCAAAAACGGACTTCAAATGCACTGAAGCTTCCATCCAAAGAAAGGTCCTCGACATTCATCTCGTCGATCCGGCCCGGGGTGTCCTCCTTGATCGTCTCGATGAAGAGGTCCACTTGGCTTTCTCGACCTTCGGCGACGACTTCCACGCTGCCGTCGGCGAGGTTTCGCACATAACCCCGGATGCCGATCCGTCGTGCGTGATTCTTGATGTAAAAGCGCATGCCCACACCTTGGACGATTCCTCCCAAGCGGATGTGGACTCTTTTTGTGTCAGCCATCGTTTTCCCCCTCTTATGCGCGGGTGGATTCGTTCCGTTCATGGAAATCCTATGAACCGACGTTCCATGTCTCTAGTATAATGCATAACCCCTTCTCCTGCAAAACCCATGAAAAAAACGCCCGAGCGGGCGCCGAAAAGCAAGAAAATATGGGTTTCAATGGTCTTTGAACCGCTTGTAGGCCTCCGTGGTGAGAAGTCCGAGGGCGCCGCCCGAAAAGAGGACGATCGGCACGAGATGCGCCTGGATCCAAAGGAACGCGATGCCGACGACAAAACACATGACGGCGAAAATGTAGGAAAAATAGTCGAACACATCAAAAACGAAAGCGAGAAGCACACTAATCAAAACGAGCGGTGCGATGATGAGCAATGATTCGATAAAGAACATGGTCGGCTCCTTCACGCTTGGCGTGGGTAGATTCGAAATACCACCCTCCGCAACGTCTATTCCGTTTTCACGTAACGTACGCGGTTCTTCCCTTCGGATTTCGCCTTGTAGAGTCCTTTGTCGGCGCGGCGAATGATGGAGACCGCCGTGTCTTTTTGTTCATATACGGCGACGCCGATACTGACCGTCATATCGTCTACCAAGGAGGTGTCATTCTCTTCCACGGCCTTGCGGATCCTTTCCGCACATGCGGCGGCTTCGACCGGTTGGGACGCATCACAAATCGTCAAGAACTCCTCGCCGCCCCAGCGGCCGATGCGGCAATCATCTCCGGCAGTCTTTTTCAATACTTCGCCAAAAGCCTTCAACACGTTGTCTCCCTCGATATGGCCGTGTTCATCGTTCACCCGTTTGAAATTGTCGATGTCGCATATCAAGACCGAGAACGCTTCTCCCGTCTCCGTCCTCTGCAAACGGCGGTGCAATTCGGCATCGAGCCATTCCCGGTTGTAAAGTCCCGTCAGACTGTCCGTGATGGAAAGCGTCCGCAACGCCTCGTTGATCTTCCGCAAAGATTCCTGGGCCTTGTGGATGGTCAATTCATAACACAACACGAGAGCGAGGAAAGCGAGTGAACCGACCAAAAAATTCGTGAAAGACCCCGCGTCAAAGACGGCATCTTCCCAAAGGGGGCGGTTCCAAAGCAGATAGACGACGGTGCCGATAAAGGCCGCGAGGGAGAAACAAGCTCCCCTGTAGCGTCCCGTGAGATAGAAAGCGACAGCCGGGACCGGCGGGAAGAGATAGAGCACGAACACTGCATGCCGTCCCACTTCGAGATAGATGAGATAGCTCGCGACCACGATGAAACAGACAATCATGGCCGCCACATCGGCGTTTTTCGTCAGACAAAAATAGATGATGGCCCCGATGGTGGCCAGAAGGAACACAGAAAGCCACACGATGGCGAGGGTGTTTCCTGTCAAGAACACGTTCGCGACAATCCCCGCGAGGATACCCACAACAAGCAGGATGAAACTCGTCTTTAGCAAACGACGGCGGCGGAAGGAGCCGAAGGATTTCCTCTCGTCCTCCAATCCGGTCAACCTTTGTTCAGCCATGTTGCCACACACCTTTCCGGCTTGTTCTTGTCCCCTTCCTCACTGTTGCCTATTTCAGGATACCACAGAATCGAGCCGTCGAACCCAAAAAAATGAAGAAAGAGTCCACTCCCACAAGAAAAACGCC
>PWYL01000001.1 GCA_003568315.1 Mollicutes bacterium
CCAGATCGAGTGCGATGAGATAACGGTTCATGAAATCACCCAGAACATTATCGCACAGAGCTCCCACTTTGGCAAATCTTCATCCCGCCTCGACGACAAGCGACCCGTATGTATGCTATAATATTCAAGAGGTGATTCGCATGCCGGAGTTTTCCTTCGGGGGCATCATCAATTTTCTCATCGGTGTCGTCTTCGGGCTCGTCATATTCGCCCTGACCTATGTCTATGTCGTCTTCCGGAGCAACTGGACTGTCTCGAGGAAGTCTTCCGCCCCAATCGAAGAAGTCGACGAGGAGAAACTCAAAGCCCTCATCACCGACAAACAGAAAACGTTCAAGCGTTTGTACAAGAGGACAGGGAAAAGTTTCGGCAAGATTATTTTCGATCTCTCTTACGAATTGGTCCAAGATATCAGCGAATACTACTATCCGAAATCGAAACACCCCATGTTGGAACTCTCGGTCGAAGAAATGCTGGAACTGAACCGCTACATCACCCAACGCATCGATGGTCTTCTCGAACGTAATGTTTTGCGCGGCACACGCAACGTTCGGGTGAGCGGAATCGTGTACCTATACGAGAAGAAAAAGGCTGTCGAAGAAACCAAAATTGTCCGCATCATGAGAAGCAAGAGCGCGACCCGTCTGACGAAAATCACTTTGGGAGCGCTCAACGCCATGAATCCGGCCTATTGGGTCCGGAAACTCGTGGTCCGCACCAGTATCGACTTCATGACGCGACACATCGCTTTTGTCATTCTCGGTGTCGTGGCCGAAGAGACGAGCAAGGTGTATTCCAAGAAACTCTTCAACAAAGAACCCGAACTCAACATCGTGGAAGACGAATTGCGGCTGATGGAGGAAGGCGTCGATGACGAAGACGATTGATTCTCCCGACGCTCTCCGTGCCATCGTGGCGGAAGAGACCTGGGTGGTCCTCGTCTTCAAGAGCCCGGTCTGTCCCGACTGCGACGCCTTCGAGCATCATCTGCCCGTTCTCGAGGAACTGTTTCCGGACATGTGTTTCTTACGGGCCGACCGCACGGAGGTGCCCATTTTGGCGGAACAATTCGCCATCCGTCATGTGCCGGCTCTCGTGGTGTTCCACGAAGGTGAAGTCATAGACAGGAACGAGACCGAAAAACGCCCGGATCTCGTCGACACCAGGAATTTCTTGAAAACGGCGCAAAGGAAAGGGGAGCGCTGATACATGTTTTTCACACGTCGGAAAAAACTCGTCCCACCTTATGAGAGGACACCGGACGACAAGCCGTTCCAGGTGTTCGAGATTCTCGAAAGGCCACGGGAGGAAAAGAAGGAGTACCGGCCGAACCGTTTCGTTTCGCCGATTTTCGGCATGAACGTGAAGGACGAGGTTGTCATTCCCATCAAGACGAGCCGCAAACGCGATTTGGACAAGCTCGACCCCTTCCGCACCAAGCCACGGCTCACCCGTGAAGAGCGAATCAGGAAATACGGCACCGCCTATCCCGAGTTCGACCTCGTCCGCGGGAAGGACCTCGACGAAGTCATGAGTTCACACGGGAAACCCCGCCAATCCCGTCCCGATATGCGAGCGGATATCATGGCTGAAACGCCCTCCGGGCATGATCGGGATGAGGATACATCCCGAAAGGATTTCACCGCCCAAGAGGTTTCCGCCGACCACACTTCCGAGGAGCGGGAGAAAAAAGAGGACATCGGCCGGTTCTTCGATGGAGAGCGGCCTTCGGCGGATTCGTTCTCGGAAGAAAAAACCCTGCCAAAGGAGGATGCCGGACACACGGAAGAAAGAAAGCCCTCACCACAACCGGACGATACGCGTGAAGATGAGTCCCGAGAGGACACTTCCGAAGAACACGCGCACGAGGCCACCCGAAAACATGACGAGACCTACGAGGAAGAAGCACCACGAACAACGGACCCGGAAAGCTCCCCGGAAGAGAGCACCCTTCCGCCAAGGGCTCACGAACCGGAAGAGAGAGGCGCCACCGACCAGACCATCAAGACCGGCGCCAAGACGTACGACAACTACAAAATCCCTCCGGTCGACCTCTTGAACGACAGCCTCGAGGATCCGCCCGATCTCACCGAATCGATCGAGAAACAGAAGAACGTGTTGAACGAGACCTTCTCCGAGTTCAATATCGGCGCCCGGGTGTACCATCACACACAAGGCCCGACGGTGACCCGTTTCGAGATTGCCGTGGAAAAAGGTGTCAAACTGAACAAAATCACCAATATCAGCGACAATATCAAGATGAAACTCGGCGCCAAGGAAATCCGCATCGAAGCCCCGATACCGGGAAAGAAGATCGTCGGTATCGAGGTACCGAACGAACAACCGGCGAAAGTCCATTTCCGTAACGTCGTCAACCGTTCCATGTTCAAAAACGCGGCCATGCCGCTCACCGTCGCCCTAGGCATGGACATCGACGGCAACCCGATCTACGCCCCGATCAAATCGATGCCCCACGGTCTCATCGCCGGCGCGACGGGAAGCGGGAAAAGCGTCTGCATCAACACCATCCTCATGAGCCTCCTTTTGAAATACAAACCGAGCGACCTCAAGCTCATCCTCATCGACCCGAAGATGGTCGAGCTCGCTCCCTACAACGACATCCCCCATCTCATCACGCCGGTGATCAGTGACGCCCAGGCGGCCACTGCCGCTTTGAAATGGATTGTCGAGGAAATGGAAAGAAGGTTCAACCTCTTTTCCGACATGCGAGCCCGCGATATCGAGAGTTATAACCAGAAAATCGAGGACGCCCGGGAAAAGCTCCCCTATATCGTCATCGTCGTCGACGAACTCGCCGACCTCATGATGATCTCGAGTCAGCACGTCGAAGAGGCGATCATGCGCATCACCCAGAAGGCCCGTGCCTGTGGCATCCATCTCATCATCGCGACACAAAGGCCTTCGACCGATGTCATCAAGGGGACGATCAAATCGAACATCCCCACCCGAATCGCCTTCAGCGTGTCGAGCCATATCGATTCGCAGACCATCATCGACTCCCCGGGGGCCGAGCTCTTATTGGGCAGAGGCGACATGCTCTACATGGCCGCGGGACAAAGCAAGATCCGTTTGCAGGGAGCCTTCATCTCGGATGATGACATCGAGACCGTCACCGACTTCATCCGCGACCAGGCGACCGCCGAATACATCTTTGATGAAAAGGCGCTCATCAAGAATGCCACGAAACCTTTCGAGTACGACGAACTCCTGCCCGATGTCGCCCGCTTCGTGGTCGAGAAGCAGGAAGCCTCCATCAACAAGATCAGCAAGAGCTTCTCGATCGGGTTCAACCGCGCGCAATCCATCGTCGAGAGTCTCGAGGCGGCCGAGATCGTCTCGGGGAATCTGGGCTCGCGGGCCCGCGAAGTGCTCGTCGATGAAGACGACCTCGACGAGGTGCTGAAAAAGTTAGGATGATGATTCGTGAGACAAGACGATGACCTCAAAGAGCATTTCGACCCGCTAGAAAAGGCCAAGCGCGACCGTTTCCGCCTGAACCTCCGTCTTTTCCGGAAGCTCAGGCGGAAAGTCGTCCTTGCCGTCTTTTCCCTGCTCATCGTTGTCGCGCTTCCCATGGTCTTCGACCGCCATCTTCCCTTCAACACCCTGCACACGATCACTTTGGGCGCTTTCACACCGCTCCGCGGTTTTTTCGGCAATCTTCCGATCGTATGGCTGATCGGCCTTTTCGCTTTGACATACATCCTTTTCATGACAGGCAAACTCGTCGATGCCGGCCGCCGTCTCCAACGGGCGGAAAGCATCCACCTCGAGAAGAGTCTGTCCCAATTCGATCTGGTCTCTTTCACCATGTATGTGCTCGCCGTCTATACGGTGTTGAACACGTTCATCCTCTCGTTCGCCGTCATCCAGGGCATCAGTATGCAACCCACGTTGCATGCCGGAGAGAACGTGCTCCTTTTGCACTATGACAAGACGTATGAACGAGGCGACCTCCTGGTCGTGGACACCGAACAGAAAACGGGAAACGGAGAATTCTACATCAAACGGCTCATCGGAATGCCGAACGAGGTTGTCGCCATAACGGATGACGGGGTGAAAATCGACGGGATATCCCTCGTTGAGCCCTACCTTCCCGACAATACCGTCACGGAGTGTTCCGGAGGAGAGGATGCTTGCGAATTCGAGCTCGGGCCGGACGAATATTTCATTCTCGGCGACAACCGCGTCCGTTCCGAGGATTCACGAGAACTCGGCGCTTTCACGAGCGATGAGGTCTATGGACGTGTGACGTTCCGTTTCCGTCCCATCACTCGTTTCGGAAGGGTTGACTGACATGAAGCGCTTCGATTATTATCCGGGACACATGGCCAAGACCAAAAGAGAGCTGAAAGAAAAACTGAAATGGGCCGACATCGTCTATGAGGTCGTGGATGCGCGCGGCCCCGTTTCCACAAGGAATGCGGACCTTGACGGGCTCGTCGGGAAGAAACCCCGCTTCATCCTCATGAACAAGGCGGACCTCGCAAACAAGGAGGAGGTCGACCGTTTCGCTTCCTTTTTCGCCTCCGAAGGTCTCAAGGCCTTGCCGCTGCAAGCGGATTCGAAGGCATCCATCCGCCGCATCCTCCCCGCCACCGAAACATATCTTGAAGAACTCTCCGGGCCCAAAACGCCCAAACACCGCACTTTCCGACCGTTCCGCGCTCTGGTCGTGGGCATCCCCAATGTCGGCAAGAGCACCATCATCAACCGTCTCGTCGAAAAACGGGTCACCGCGGTGGGAGACACCCCGAACATCACCCGTCATCTCCAGGTCGTGAGAATCCACGACAAACTTGAACTCATCGACAGCCCCGGCGTGCTCTGGCCGAAGATCGCCTCGGAAGCCACCGGGCTGAAACTCGCTCTCCTTGGCGCGTTGAAAGACCATCTCATTCCCAAGGACGAAGTCGTCATCCACGGGTTCAAGTTGTTGAAGGAGCGTTATCCGGAAGCATTCCGGAAGCGTTACGACTTAGAAAGCATCGACATGGAGACCGTTGCCCTCTTTGATGCTATCGGTAGGCGCATGGGTTGTATCCAAAAGGGAGGCGGGATTGATTACGACCGGGGGATGGACCGTTTCCTCCATGATTTCCGCCACAAGAAATTCGGTCGTATCATGGTCGAGACCGTGGAGGATTTATAGATGTATGCCCACGAAGAGAAACTATGGCGGCAAGGCTACAAACGCATCGCCGGTTGCGACGAAGTGGGGAGGGGGCCGTTGGCCGGACCCCTGGTGGCCGCGGCTGTCGTGCTCGACCCGGATGTACGCATAGAAAGGCTTGCCGACTCGAAGACCCTTTCTGCCAAGCGGAGGGAAACACTGGCCGAGGCAATAAGAGAGAAGGCCCGCGTGGCTGTCGTGATGATTCCGGCACATGAGGTGGACCGGTTGAACGTGCTTGCCGCGAGCGAGCTGGCGATGCAGAGGGCCGTAGAGGAATTGGGAGACATTGACCATATCCTCACGGACGCCCTGGTGTTGAAAGCGATTCCTCATCCGCAGACGGCCCTCATCAAAGGGGACAAGAGAAGCGCCTCTATCGCCGCCGCGAGCATCGTCGCCAAAGTGGAACGGGACGCCTATATGGAAAGGCTCGGGGAAAAACATCCCGCTTATGGCTTCGAACGGCACAAAGGCTATCCCACGAAAGAACACATACGTTTGTTGGAAGAACACGGCATCACGGACGAACACCGGAGGAGTTTCGCTCCCGTCCGGAGAATCCTCGAAAAACAGATGCGTCTGGATCTCGGGTGATGATGATGGAAACCTCTCTGCAGGCATTCCTCAGAAAACGGATCACCGACGAAATCGTCGTGTTCCCGACGGATACCGTCTATGGCATCGGCTGCCGTTACACGGAAGAAGATGCGATTGAGCGGATCTATGCGATCAAAAAACGCGAGAAGGAGAAACCTCTCGCCATCCTTTGCGCCGATATCGAGAGTGCGAGGCTTTTATGCAAGGATCCATCCGCCCTCTCACCCCATGCCGAGAGACATTGGCCCGGCCCCTTGACGCTCGTGGTCGAAAAGAGCGAACGGGTACCCCTTTCGGTGACCCGGGGCAAAGACACGGTCGGAATCCGTATCCCCGCCCACAAGACGGCGCAAGCCATCTTGGAACGTTTCGGCCCGATGGCGGTGACGAGTCTCAACGAATCGCACGAGCCGCCCGTCCTTCGTTACGATGATGCTCTCGCCTTCTCTGACCGTGTCGATTGCATCGTCGAGGGCGAAGACCTTGACGGCACACCCTCGACGGTCTATGACACGATCCACAGGAAGACGCTACGGAAGGGCGATATCGACATAGAGGGATGAAACGCTTTCAACAAGCGCCAATTTATTGTTTTTTGCCGGCGTTTTGATATAATGGTTAAGGTAGAAATCCATGAACGGAGTGGAAATCATGAGAATCCTCATCGGTTCCGACCACGGCGGTTTCGACCTCAAAAAAGCAATCAAGGCCCACCTCGAAGAACAAGGTCACAGCATTGAGGATTATGGAAGCCGCGACAAACAAAGCTGCGATTACAACGATGTCGCGAAAACACTCGCCGAGGACATCGCCAAAGGGAAGGCGCCTCGCGGCATCCTCATTTGTGGGACGGGCATCGGCATGTCCATCCAGGCCAACAAGGTGAAAGGCGTCCGCGCCGCACACGTGCATGATGTCTACAGTGCGAAAGCGACAAGGCTGCATAACGATTCGAACATTCTCACCATGGGTGGACGCGTCGTCGGGCCCGAACATGCGAAAGTCATCGTGGATACCTGGTTGGAGACAGAATTCTCCGCCGAAGAGCGTCATGTTCGTCGTGTGAAGAAAATCGAAGGCTGACACCCCGCGACATACAGGAGAGGGATGCCATGACCGACAAGAAATTCATTGTGAGATTGTTGGCGGTCGCGACGAATTTCGTGTATGAAGCCCTCGTCGCGATTGCCATCGGTTATTTCATCGGGCTCGGTCTGGACAGGCTGTTCGACCTGGACACTGTGTTCGTGGGGATTTTTATGACCATAGGGGCCATTGCGGCCATCCGCAACCTGATCGTGCGTGTCCTTCGACTCGGCAAAGAGAAAGACCGTGCGGACCTCGAAGAAAAGAAAAGACAATCGGAAGAGGACGGAGGAGAAGACCATGACAAAACGTGAAAAGGTCATGACCGAGAAGACACTCATCAAGACGTTCCTTTATGTATGGCCTTACGTGATTGTCGTGGCCGGATTGGTCTATCTCATCGGTCATCTTGTCGGAACCGAAGAGGCCTGGATATGGACTCTCAGCTTCTTTCTCGGTTCGGCCGTGAGTGTCATGTTGATGAGTCACCATTATCGGACGAGCATGAAAACGGCAGCGACCTCTCCGGAGGATTTGAAAAAAGTCGCAATCCGCAATTACATCTTCCGTTTCGCTTTCTACGCGCTCATTCTTTTCGTCGCGCATCTGAGCGACGGACTTGACCTCATATTCACTTTTGTCGGCTTCATGTCGTTCAAGGTGGCCATGTTTCTGACATTCCTCTTGAGCAAACGGGAGGTCTCGGAAGGAAACACGGGCCCCTTTGATGTGGAAAAAGACGAAGAGGAAAGCACTGAGAGCGCGCCGAGGAAGGAGGGATGTGATGATTGAGTTCTATGAGAACCTTTCGCCGAGCATCAAGGCGTCAGTCTTTTTGACGCTCGTCTTGATGGTGTTGGCGGTCATTCTCGGACACATCGTCGCGAAGAAGGATCCCACCCAACCGATCCGGGGCGTGAGCTTCTTTGTCGTTCTCATCGTCGACAGCCTGAACAAGTTCATCCGCCAATTCCACGGCAAGCAGTGGCGTCGTTTCGCACCGATCCTCATCGCGATCTTCATATTCCTGCTTGTCGCGAACACGGCGGGCCTCATCGGGTTGGAGACGCCTTTGGCCAACATCAACGTGGCCATCGCCTTCAGCATCATCGCCTTCTCGACAATCCAGGTCTCGGCACTCATCGTCCGCAGACCCTGGACGCGCATCAAGGATCTCGCGAGCCCCTCGCCGCTCCTTTTCCCGGTGAACGTCATCAGTGAGATCTCCACCCCTTTCGCCATGGGGCTCCGTCTCTTCGGCAACATTCTCTCCGGCAGTGTCATCGCCACCATCGTTTTCAACGCTCTCGGCCATGTGGCGGGCCTTTTCGCCTTCACGGGGTTGGTCCATCCCATCTTCAACATCGGTTTCGGCATCATCCAGGCGTTCGTCTATTTCATGCTGCTGACGATCTTTTTGGCCATGGCCGTGGATGCCGGCAATGACACGGCCGAAGAATGATCCAAGGAACCGGTTCATGTCACATAGATAGAATTGACCCATAATAAGGAGGAAATGCCATGTTCACATTGTTGACCATTCTTGCCGAATCGATCTACAACGAGGATTTCGTTTCCGGTCTCGCCGCCTTTGGGGCCGGCATCGCCATGTTGACCGGTATCGGAGCTGCGCTCGGTCAGGGTTTCGCTGCCGGTAAAGCGGTCGAAGCCGTGGGTAGACAGCCCGAAGCGAGCGGCAAGATCACCACGACGATGCTCGTCGGTCAAGCGATGGCCGAGACCACCGGTCTCTACGCTTTGATCATCGCATTCGTACTCATCGGACAATAGATCCACGATTGGAGGCACCACCATGGACGCAATTATCCGAGGCATTGAACGTCTGGTAGATATCGCCCTCGGGGTGGACCCCGTCGAGATACTCATCCAGATCGGTGCGACCGTCCTTCTCATCCTCGTCGTCAAGTTCTTCTTCTGGGACAAGGTGACCGCCTTCCTCGACAAACGCCGTGAAGCCGTGGACAAAGAGATGACGGAAGCGGCCGAACAGAACGAGGAAGCGAAATCCCTGAAGAAAGAGGCCGAATACGAGCTGAAAGAAGCTCGCAAGGAAGCAAAATCCATGATTGACGAGGCCAAGACCAAGAGCGAGGATCTGAAAAGGGACATCATCGCCGAGGCGAAAGAGGACGCGCAGCATATCCGGAAGAATGCCGAACGCGACCTCGAGAAGGAGATCCGCGTCGCCCGCACGAAACTCAGAAATGAGATCATCGGTGTCGCGACCGCCCTTTCGAAGAGGGTCCTCCGCGACGAAATCGATGAGGAGACCTATGAACGCTATCTCGATGCAGCCATCGAAGAGGTGCGCAAACAATGACCATAGCCAGTGGCCCGTATGCGACCGCTTTATTCGCGTTGGCTGCGGAGAGGGAAATCATCGAGGAGGTCGAGACCGCGTTGGATAGTTTCGTGCAAAGTCTCGACGAAGAGACCGAGGATTTCTTTTTGCACCCGGGCATCGCCAAAGAGGAGAAGAGACGCATCTTACGTTCACTTTCCGGCCCCGGGGTACTTCTTGATTTCCTGTGCGTCCTTATCGACAACAACCGCATCTCCGAGCTTTTTGGAATCCTCGAGGACTTCCGGAAACTCAAGGCCCGTATGCAGGATTTGCTCGAGCTCAAGGTACACAGTCGCAAGAAACTCTCATCGGAAAGGCTCGAGGCGATAAAAGAAGAATACCAAAAACACTACAACCGGAAGGTCACCGTCGAAAACACCGTGGATGATGCGATTGTCGGCGGTCTCCGTTTCGAATTCGACGGCAAGGTCGTGGATGACACGATCAACCGCACCCTCGACCGTTTGAAGAGCCGCTTGACAAAATAGGCAGGTGATTGCATGAGCAGAATCGACCCCGCGGAGCTATCCGCCCTCATCAAACAACAGATCGAAAAATACGAAAAGAAGATCAAGACGGAGAACGTCGGCACCGTCATCAGCGTCGGCGACGGCATCGCTTTGGTCCACGGTCTGGATGAGGCCATGAGCGGTGAACTCCTGGAATTCCCGAACGAGGTCTACGGCATGGTGTTGAATCTCGAGAAACGCCATGTCGGCGCGATCATTCTCGATAAGACGACCGCGATCAAGGAAGGCGACACCGTCAAGACCACGGGCCGCATCCTGGAAGTGCCTGTGGGTGAGGAACTTCTTGGGCGGACCGTCAATCCGCTCGGGTTTCCGATCGATGGTCTCGGCAAGATCGACATCGACGAACACAGACCCTTAGAACAGAAGGCTGTCGGCGTCATGGAGAGAAAAAGCGTGGATGAACCCTTGCAGACCGGCATCAAAGTTCTTGACGCCCTCGTCCCGATCGGCCGCGGGCAAAGGGAACTCATCATCGGCGACCGCAAGACCGGGAAGACCTCCATCGCCATTGATACCATCATCAACCAAAAGGGTGGCGATGTCATCTGTATCTATGTGGCCATCGGGCAGAAGGAATCAACGGTTGCGCAGATGCAAGAGACGCTCAAACGTCACGACGCGATGGATCACACCATCATCGTCAGCGCGAGTGCGAGCGAGCCGGCCCCGCTTCTCTATCTCGCACCCTATGCCGGAGTGTCCATCGCCGAGAAGTTCATGTTCGAGGGGAAAAGCGTCCTCGTGGTCTTCGACGATCTGACGAAACATGCGAACGCCTATCGGGAATTGAGTCTTCTTTTGCGCCGTCCTCCGGGAAGGGAAGCTTTCCCCGGGGATGTCTTCTATCTGCATTCGCGCCTGCTTGAAAGAGCGGCGAAACTCAATGACGACATGGGCGGAGGGTCCATCACGGCGCTCCCCATCGTCGAGACGCAGGCCGGGGACATTTCCGCCTACATCCCCACGAATGTCATCAGCATCACCGACGGACAGATATTCTTACAAAGCGACCTCTTCTACACGGGGGTGCGTCCCGCCATCAACGCCGGCCTCTCCGTTTCGCGTGTGGGCGGTGCCGCCCAAATCGAGGCCATCAAGAAGATTTCGGGAACCCTCCGGATCGACCTTGCGAGCTATCGTGAACTCGAGGCTTTCACCCAGTTCGGAAGCGACCTCGATGAAGCGACCCGGAAGAAACTCGAACGGGGGAAACGCACGGTGGAAATCCTGAAGCAGGGTCTGCACGAAGTCCTTCCCGTCGAGAAACAGGTCTTGAGCATCTATACGCTCATCAACGGTTACCTCGACGATGTGAAAATCGCCGACATCAAGCGTTTCGAGCGCGAACTCCACGCCCATTTCGAAAAGGAAGAACCCGGGAAGAAATGTCTCGAACACATACGAACAACGAAAAACCCCCCCGATAAAGAAGACATGGACAAGGTCATCGAGAACTTCAAGAAGAAATTCTCCTGAAAGGAGGCGGATTGAATGAAATCCATGCGCGACATCAAAAAGCGGATGAACGCCACCGAGAAGACGAGCCAGATCACCAAGGCGATGCACATGGTGAGCGCGGCCAAACTCAAAAAAGCCGAACGCGCCATCCACGCCTTCCGCCCCTTGACGGAAAAATTCTCCCGTGTCCTCTCCCGCGTGTTTGCGGGCGGCGGGGACATCTCGCATCCGATGCTCGAAGGAAGAGAGGTCCACAAAGTCCTCTACATCCTCGTCGCGAGCGACCGCGGACTCGCGGGCCCCTTCAACAACCGCCTCTTCAAGGCTTTCGACGAACACGTGAAAGCGAACCATCCTGATAAGGAGGAATTCGAAGTGGCGGCTCTCGGTTTCAAAGCCTACCATTTCGCCAAGCGCCGGGACTATCCCCTGATACACGAGGATGTCATCCAGATGCGCGACGACGTCCAGTTCGTCGACTTCCAGAGTCTATCCGACCGTTTCGTCAAAGGTTACCTCTCCGGCTCTTTCGACCAGGTCGAGGTCTTTTACAACCATTTTGTGAACACGTTGACCCAGGATGTCAAACACCAGACACTCCTCCCTCTCGAGGCGAGCCCCTTCATCGCCAGCGAAGAAGAGAACGGGGAAGGCACCTACAAGAACATCTACTACTACGAACCCGACGCGAAAACGGTCCTCTTCCAGCTTCTGCCCATGTATGTGGTGCATATCCTCTATGGGATGATTCTCGAATCGAAAGCGAGCGAGCATGCGGCGCGGATGATGGCCATGAAGAGCGCCACGGACAATGCGAAAGAACTGATCAAGGACTTGAAACTCCATTACAACCGGGCGCGCCAAAGCGCCATCACCATCGAACTCACCGACATCATCGGCGGCGCCGAGGCGGTGAAGTAGGAGGATGAACATGAACAAAGGAACCGTTGTGCAGGTCATGGGACCGGTCGTGGACGTGTCCTTCGAAGAGAGTCTCCCCGAAATCAACCACGCCTTGAAAATCACCCATGGAAACGAAAATGACGAAAAACACGATATCGATTTGATTCTCGAAGTCTCCTTGCACCTTGGCGACAAGGTCGTCCGCACCATCGCCATGGATTCCACGGACGGACTCCGCCGGGGCATGGAAGTCGTCGACCTCGGCGAACCCATCTCCGTTCCCGTCGGCGACAAGACGCTCGGAAGACTTTTCAACGTTCTCGGGAATCCCATCGACGAGCAAGGAGACATCGACAAACGTATCAAACGGATGCCCATCCATCGCGAGGCGCCGAAACTGGACGAGATTGAAAGTGAGACCGAAATCCTGGAAACCGGCATCAAAGTCGTCGACCTCCTCGCCCCTTATATCAAAGGGGGAAAAATCGGTCTCTTCGGCGGAGCCGGCGTCGGCAAGACCGTCCTCATCCAGGAACTCATCAACAACATCGCCCAGGAACACGGCGGCATCAGCGTGTTCGCCGGCGTGGGCGAAAGGACGAGGGAAGGCAACGACCTCTACCACGAGATGAAGGATTCCGGCGTCCTGAAGAAGACCTCCCTCGTCTTCGGACAGATGAACGAACCGCCGGGAGCGAGGATGCGGGTCGGTCTCACGGGCCTGACGCTCGCCGAACATTTCCGGGACGAGAAGAAGCAGGACGTCCTCCTCTTCATCGACAACATCTATCGTTTCACCCAGGCCGGCGGCGAAGTATCGGCCCTTCTCGGCCGCATGCCTTCGGCTGTCGGTTATCAGCCCACCCTCGCCACGGAGATGGGACAACTCCAAGAGAGGATCACTTCGACGAAAGAAGGCTCCATCACCTCCATCCAGGCCGTGTTCGTTCCTGCGGACGACTACACCGACCCCGCACCGGCCACGACTTTCACCCATCTTGACGCGACCACGAACCTCTCGCGGAAGATTGCCGAGGAAGGCATCTATCCCGCCGTCGATCCGCTCGCTTCCACGAGCCGGGCCTTGGAACCCGACATCGTCGGCGAGGAGCACTACCATGTGGCCCGGGAAGTCCAAAGGACCATCCAGCGCTATAACGACCTCTTGGACATCATCGCCATCCTCGGCATGGAAGAACTCTCGGAAGAGGACAAGCTCGTCGTCCACAGGGCTCGCAGACTACGGTTGTTCCTTTCGCAGAATTTCCACGTCGCCGAGCAGTTCACGGGACAAAAAGGGAGCTATGTTTCCGTGAACGAGACGATCCGCGGATTCAAAGGCATCCTCGACGGTAAATACGACGATCTGCCGGAAGACGCTTTCCGCCTTGTTGGTACCATCGACGATGCGGTCGAGAAAGCCAAAAGCCAGAAGTAGGTGGTTTTATGCACCTCATCGTCATCACGCCCGAAGGCGAACTCTACAATGAAGAAGTGGACTATATCGTCGTGAGTGCTTCGGGTCTCGGCGAGTTCGCCATCATGAAGGATCACGCTCCGCTCATCTCGGCCATCGAGGTGGGCCATGTGAAGATGGTCAAAGGTGACGACCATGTTTTCACCGTGGTCATCAACGGCGCTTTGGAACATCAAAGCAACACCATCCACATCCTGGCCCAAGAAGCCCATGTCGGTTTGGAGAAAGAAAGCGCCATGGAGCATCTGAATGAAGCCCGGAAAGAACGACTCGAGGAGAACCGCAGACGCACGATGGATTTCTTGGAAGCTGAACGGGAACTCAAAAAGAACATCCGGGAAGCTCGCGCCTCCAAGCGCTGACAATGCATGTTTCACAGGCAAAATGGTTGTCTTGCCCAAGAAATATGGTATAATGAAATTGTAATGAAAACAAAAAAGGAGGAAGTACTACATGGACAAACAAAAAAGACTCATGAACCAACTCGTGGCCGATCTGGCCGTGTTGAACGTCAAGTTCCACAACCTGCATTGGAATGTGAAAGGTGAACGCTTCGCGCCCGTCCACGTGTATGTGGAAAAACTCTATGACATGCTTTTCGAGCACTACGACGAAGTCGCCGAACGACTGAAAATGCTTGGTGAATTCCCGCTCGCAAGCGTGAAATCCTATCTCGAAGTCACCAATGTCGAAGAGCTCGAGAGCAAGGATCACGACATCCCCACAGTCTATGCGACTTTGAAAGCGGACCTCGACAAAGTGAGAAGCCTCACCACCGAAATCCGCAATCTCGCCGACGACGAAGGCGATTTCGGAACGGTGGCCATGCTCGAGGACCAAGTCGCCGCCTACGATAAGGAAATCTGGTTCATCGAACAAGCCATGAAATAAGGATGGCACCCTCTTCGGAGGGTGTTTTCATTCGCAAAGGGGGAATGCTATGCGCATCATCCATCTCGAAGAGACGACCTCGACGAACGACTATGTGAAGAAGCAGCGGGAGAAGCTCGAGACACCTTCATTGGTGCAAGCGGACTATCAGACGGAAGGACGGGGGCGCCGGGGAAGAACATGGAACAGTGAAAGGGGCAAGAACTTTCTCGCCACCATCTTCTTCAAAGATGACCCCGGCCCCTTCCACAGCCTTGTGCTCGCATCCTTGACGATCCTCGAAACCTTGCGGCATTTCGGTGTGCATGCACATGTCAAACTTCCGAACGACATCGTCACGGAGCGGGGGAAAATCGCGGGCATTCTCGTCGAGAGACTCGCGGGACGCGAGCCGGCGACGGCCATCGGTATCGGTCTGAATGTCAACGAGGTCTTTCAAGATTCCACCAGGGTATCGATTCGCACGGAGACCTCGGCAAAGCACGATGTCGCCCGCGTGCGGGACATTTTGGCCGACCGTTTCTAAAGGCTCTGGCGTGAGCCTTTCCAACAACTGTTCAAGACCTTCAAGAAACGCATCGACCCCGGCAGTCTCATCGGAAGGCATCAAGGAAGACGTGTGTTCGTCGAGGATGTCGACGAGGATTTCCTCTGTGTCATCGAGGGCGAGAAGATTCCGTGCCAGGAGATCGAATTCTCCTTGAAAGAGAGCAATTGAAAATTTTCTAAAATAGCACCATACGATATGTACGCACACAAACGAATTACATCGCGTTTTGATCCTGACTAGGCTACGATACGCTCAAGTGTCCGAAAAAGGCTTGGAAAAGCCTTTCGGACACTTTTGACATTTGATATGAATTGCCCTTTTCACATGAGAGGGAACACATATCGATTTGTACACATATGTTTATGAGGACATAGAAGGGTTTTATTAAATTTTGATAATCAAAATATATTGACATCGAAGGGTCGATTATCTATAATGGCGCTAAAGGAGGTTTTTTTTATGTTTGCAAAGATTCAAAAAATCATCAGCGAAGAACTCGACGTCGAATTGGAACAAGTGACGAAGGATGCCGATATCCTCGCCGACCTCGGCGCCGACTCTTTGGATGTCGTGGAACTCATCATGGCCCTCGAGGAGGCTTTCGACATTTCCGTGGACGATGCACAGGCGCAGAAGATGAAGACAGTCGGCGATATCGTCGCTTACATAGAGAAGATGAGACAATAGGACGAACCGGATCCTTATCCCGTCTTCATTCCTCCCGCACATCCAACTCAAAGGACAGGGGCGATTTCCGTGAACAACCGTGAATTGAAAACCATCATCAAGCTTTTCGAGTCCTCCAAGCTGTCGCACATGGTGCTCGAGAAGGAAAATGTGAAAATCGAACTGCACAAAGAGACCGCATCTCGTCAGCAATCCGTTGACAACCCGTCGGTGAACATCGAGCGTCCCCGACCGGATGACAAGAAAGAGGAAACCGACAAGCCGGCGTTCGATCCCGTCTGTGCACCTCTCGTGGGAACATACTATGAGGCGCCGGCTCCGGACCAGCCGCCTTTCGTCCGGGAAGGCCAGACCGTGAAAGAGGGAGACACGCTCTGCATCATCGAGGCGATGAAAGTCATGAACGAGATCTCCGCCCCCCGTGACGGCAGAATCGTCAAGATCCACGCGAAGAACGGCGACATGGTCATGTACGACCAGACTATCATGGAGATCGAATGATGGTCCAGAAAATCCTCATCGCCAATCGCGGAGAGATCGCCGTCCGGATCATCCGCACGTGTCGGCAGATGGGCATCGAGACCGTGGCTGTCTACAGCAAGGCCGATGCCGACAGTCTGCATGTCCAATTGGCGGACGAAGCGGTCTGCATCGGGGATGCGCCCGCGAGCGCATCCTATTTGCACATGGAGAACATCCTCTCCGCCGCCATCTCCAAAGGAGCCGAAGCCATCCATCCGGGCTACGGCTTTTTGAGTGAGAACGCAAAATTCGCCGAACTGTGCGATTCGTGCGGTATCACCTTCATCGCGCCCCCCGCGGAAGTCATCGAAAAGATGGGCGACAAAGCCCGGGCCAAAACCATCATGAAAGCGGCCGGTGTACCCTTGGTTCCGGGTGGCCTCGGTGCGGTCGGCATCGAAGAAGGCAAGAACGTCGCCAAAGAGGTCGGGCTCCCCGTCCTCATCAAGGCGAGCGCCGGCGGAGGTGGTCGGGGCATGCGCGTCGTGAAGCGGATGAGCGATTTCGACAAAGCCTTCCGGGCCGCCAAGCAGGAAGCCCGGGCCGCCTTCGGCGACGATGCCGTCTACATCGAGAAGCTGATCGAGAATCCGAAACACGTCGAAGTGCAGATTCTCGCCGACAAATATGAGAACGTGATCCATCTCGGGGAACGCGACTGCAGCATCCAGCGTAGAAACCAGAAAATCATCGAGGAAGCGCCGAGCACGCTCCCCGACAATCTTCGGAAAAAAATGCACGAAGCCGCCGTGCGGGCCGCCCGCCACGCCGGCTATGAGAACGCGGGCACGATCGAATTCATCGTCAAAGACGATGAATTCCATTTCATCGAGATGAACACCCGTATCCAGGTCGAACATCCCGTGAGCGAGATGGTCACGGGAATCGATATCGTCAAAGAACAGATCCGGATCGCTTCGGGCGAGAAGATCGGCATTTCCCAAGAGGATGTCGAATTCCGGGGTCATGCCATCGAAGCCCGCCTGAACGCCGAGGATCCGAAACACGATTTCCGCCCCGCCCCCGGGAAGATCGAGCTCTTCCACCTCCCGCAGGGACTCGGGGTGCGTTTCGATTCGGGAATCTATACCGATTATGAGATTCCGCCGCATTACGATTCCATGATCGGCAAACTCGTCGTGCATGGTGCCGACCGCATGGATGCCATCCGCAAGATGCGCGCGGCACTCGACGAACTCGTCATCGAGGGAGTGCCCACCAACCGGATGTTTCTGCTCATGATCATGTTGCAGGAGGACTTCGAGAAGAACAACGTGGACACCGGATTCCTCCCGCGACATCTGAAGGGGCTTTTGAAATATGAGACGCGATAGACTGAAACAGGCCTTCGAGGAGAGGAGGCGTTTCCGGGAAGCTTTGCGGACCTACAGGGACAAGCCGACTCCGGAAAAGACCCCGGACGTTCCCGAGGGTCTCTATGAAAAATGTGACGAATGCAAGCGGACCTTCGTGGCGAAGGACATGACGAAGAATCTTTTCGTCTGTCCCGAATGCGGAAACCATTTCCGTATCCGCGCCATCGACCGGATCGCCATCACCGCCGACAACGACACGTTCGTGGAGAAGGGGTTGGGATACATCACATTGAATCCCCTTTTCCAAGACGCCTACGAGCAAAAAATCGCCGAATACAAGGACAAAACGAAACTGGACGAGGCATTCGTCTATGGCTATGCCGAAATCGGCGGACACCCATGTGTGCTAGGTGTCTTGGACAGCTACTTCATGATGGGAAGCATGGGGAGTGTCGTCGGCGAGAAGGTCGTGAAAAGTGTCGAATACGCCATGGTGAAAAACCTGCCCCTCGTCCTTTTCATCGCTTCGGGGGGCGCGAGGATGCAAGAGGGCATCTACAGCCTCATGCAGATGCCGAAGACGAGTGGCGCCATCCATAAGCTCAATGAGCAGGGTCTGCTCTATATCAGCGTGCTCACCCATCCCACAACGGGCGGTGTATCCGCCTCCTTCGCTTCGCTCGGGGACATCATCCTGGCGGAACCCGGCGCGCTCATCGGTTTCGCGGGCCCCCGGGTCATCAAACAGACCATCAAGCAGGAACTCCCCGAAGGGTTCCAGACCGCGGAATTCCTTCTCGAAAAGGGCATGGTCGACAAGGTCGTCCATCGACATGACATGAAACCCGCGTTGACGAAACTCCTGCGGATGCACAGTGCGGGAGGTGAGGGCTCTTGAACATCCTGGAAAAAGAGAAGAAACTCGAGGCCCTGGAGAAAGAACTCGTCCGCCTCGACGATGAAGACGCCATCGAAGAGATCCGTCTGAAGATTGCGGATTACAAAAGAAGGGTCATGCAGAATCTCGACGCTTGGGACCGCGTGCTCCTCGCCCGCCACAAGGACCGTCCCACCGCCAGAGAAGTCGTCGACAACGTCTTTGCCGATTTCATCGAGCTGCATGGCGACAGGAACTATGCCGACGATGCGGCCGTCATGGGCGGCATCGGCGAAATCGGTGGACATGTGGTGACCATCATCGGTCAACAGAAGGGCAAGACCACCGAGGAGAACATCCGCTGCAATTTCGCGATGGCCCATCCCGAAGGTTACCGCAAGGCCTTGCGGCTCATGCGGCAGGCGCAGAAATTCCGCCGCCCGATCATCACCCTGATCGACACGCCGGGTGCGTTCCCGGGTATCGGTGCCGAAGCCCGGGGACAGAGTGAGGCCATTGCCCGCAACCTTTACGAGATGAGCGGTTTCAGTGTGCCGATCATCGCCGTCGTCATCGGCGAGGGGGGAAGCGGAGGCGCTCTGGCCATCGGTGCGGGGAACCAGATCTTCATGTTGGAAAACAGCATCTATTCCATCCTGAGTCCCGAGGGGTATGCGAGCATACTCTGGAAGGATTCCTCCAGAGCCAAGGAAGCCGCCGAAGTCATGAAATTGACGAGTTACGACCTGAAGGAGCTCGAAATCATCGACGGCATCATCCCCGAGCCCGTGGGCGGCGCCCACCGCGAACCGAACAACGTCTACAGGGCCATCAAGTCGACACTCATCCAGGCTTTGGCCCGTCTCGGCCAACAGAGTCCCTATGAGATCCGCACGGGACGTTACGCCAAATACCGAAATATCGGTTTCTTCCAGCGGTTCAACTACGAGAACCTCAAAGGAGTGGTCCGATGAACCATACAAGCATCATCGGAACCGGGTCCTATGTACCCGCGAACATCGTTTCCAACGCCACGTTCGAAAAGATCGTCGACACGTCCGACGAATGGATCCGGACGAGGACCGGAATAGAGAACCGTCATATATCCATCAACGAGAACACGAGCGATCTGGCCTATGAAGCTTCCGTGCGCGCGCTCGACGATGCGCGTCTATCCGCGGAAAGAATCGACCTCATCATCTGCGCGACTGTGACCCCGGATTATTTCATTCCGGGCGTGTCCCAGATTCTCCAACGCCGTTTGGGCTGCGATGCCATCACCGCCTTCGACATCAACGCCGCCTGCACGGGATTCATCTATGCCCTCGAGATCGCCGACAAGATGCTCGGCTCGGGAGATTACGAAAACGCCCTCGTCATCGGTGCCGAGACGCTCTCGAAATTCACCGATTTTTCCGACCGCAACACCTGTGTGCTTTTCGCCGATGCGGCCGGCGCCATGGTCCTCACCCGTGGTGAAAAACAAAGCATCAAGAAAATCGTCACCCATGCCTGGGGCGATCTGGAAGGGTTCCTCCGCATGGAGACCTATCCGCTCAAACAGGATTTTTTGACCGTCGAGGACAAACGGCCCTTCATCCGCATGAACGGTCGCGAAATCTTCAAGTTTGCCACGCGTGTGCTTCCCGAGACCATCCGGGAACTTCTCGCGCTTACCGGATATGACCTGCACGACCTCGACCTCATCATCGCCCACCAAGCGAACAAGCGCATCATCGACCACGCCGCGAAGGTTCTTGCCTTCCCGCCGGGAAAGATGTATGTTAATATTGACAGATACGGCAACACCTCCGCTGCGAGCGTCCCCCTCGCCATCGACGAAGCCAAGAGGGAAGGACGGCTCGCAAAAGGAGAACTCTTCGCCACCGTCGCCTTCGGAGCGGGATTGACCTGGGGCGGCGCCATCATCGAACTCTAGGAGGGATCATTTTGCGAGACATCACCGAACTCCTCAACACGAAATATCCCGTCATCCAGGGCGGGATGGCGAACATCGCCGACCACCGTCTCGCCAGCGCCGTCAGCAACGCCGGAGGCCTCGGCCTCATCGGCAGCGGTGGTTGGGACATGGAAAGAGTCAGAGAAGAGGTCCGTAAGACCCGTGAGAGGACCGACAAGCCCTTCGGTGTGAACATCATGCTGATGAGCCCCCATGCCGAAGACATCACCGACATGGTCATAGAAGAAAAAGTCCCCGTCGTCACGACCGGCGCCGGCAATCCCGGTCCCCATGTGAAGAAATGGAAAGAGGCCGGTATCATCGTCATTCCCGTGGTTCCGAGCGTGGCACTCGCGAAGCGCGTCGTCCGTTACGGGGTCGATGCCGTCGTCGTCGAGGGAACCGAAGCCGGCGGACACATCGGCGAACTCTCCACCTTCGCTCTCGTGCCACAGGTCGCGGACGCCGTCGATGTACCGGTGATCGCCGCCGGCGGCATCGCCGATCATCGCGGGGTCGATGCGGCTTTCGCCCTCGGCGCCAAGGGTGTGCAGGTGGGCACTGTGCTCCTCGCCTCGAAGGAGTGTCCGATCCACGAGAACTACAAACAGAAGGTCCTCAAGGCGAAAGACACCGACACCATCGTCACCGGCAGGGAGACCAAAGCCCCCGTGCGCGTCTTGAAAAACAAGATGGCCAAGAAATACCTTGAACTCTCACGTCGCGGCGTCGACCTCATGGAACTCGAGCGGCTCACGCTCGGGTCCTTGTGGAAAGCCGTTTGTGACGGCGACCTTGATGAAGGTTCCTTCATGGCGGGACAAATCTCCGGTTTGGTCACATCCATCCGCAGTGTCGAGGAGATCTTCCAAGACATGTTTGAAAACAGTCGCGCCTACAAGGAGACGCACCCGTGAAAGTCGCTTTCCTCTTTTCCGGGCAGGGCGCGCAAGAAAAAGGCATGGGGAAGGACCTCTTCGACACCGAGCCCGTCTTCCGAAAACGGATCGAAGAGGCTGAAGGGATATTGCCTTACAGTCTCACGGACATCATGTTCGAGGATGAAAAGAGACTTTCCTCCGGCCGCTACGGCCAAGTGGCGATTTTCGCCATGGGTGTCGCTCTCAAAGACCTCATGGAGGAGAAAGGGATCACGAGTGAAGGTTCCGCGGGTCTTTCTTTGGGAGAATACACAGCCTATTATGACCGGGGCGTTTACGGATTCGCGACCGGCATCCGGCTCATCGATCATAGGGCCCATTTCATGACGGAAGCGACAGCGGACCTTGCGGGCGGCATGCTCGCCGTGCGTGCGAGCATTGACGATGTGGTTCCCGTTGTCGAATCCCTCGAGGGGATTTACATCGCCAACCATAACCTCGAAAAGCAGATTGTGGTCGCCGGAAGTGACAAAGACCTCAAACAATTCCAAAAGGCGGCCGAAAAAAAAGGAATCCGTCGTATCCGCCCGTTGCCCACAACCGGTCCTTTCCATACCCCCTTGATGGAAAAGGCCGCCCGGAGTCTTTGCGACTATCTCTTTGCGGTCAAGCTACAGCCTCCCCGGGGAAAGCTCTATTTGAACACTACGGGAAGGTGTCACACGGACGAGAACCTCAAAGACACCATGTGTGAACACATGACGAGCACGGTACGGTTTTACGACCTCTTGGTGAACATGGTTGCGGACGGGTTCGACACCTTCGTCGAACTCGGACCCGGCGGCATTTTGCGGAATTTCGTGAAAAAGACCCACCCCGGGGTGGAAGCGTATCATGTGGAAGATGCGGATACCCTGGAACACACACTTGATAACTTGAAAGGAGTGTCCTCTCATGAATGCTGACTCCAAGGTGGCGATTGTCACCGGCGCATCCAGGGGCATCGGCAAGGCGATCGCCCTTGCTCTCGGCAAGCAGGGTCATCGGGTCGTTGTCAACTATCATTCGAATGTCGAAGAGGCAGAAGCCGTGGTCCGTGCCGTCAAAGAGACGGGCGGAGAAGCAGTGGCGCACCAAGCCGACGTCTCGGACTATGCGGAGGCGGAAGGTCTTGTGGAAAAGGCCAAGGAGACCTTCGGCCGGATCGACATCCTCGTCAACAATTCCGGTATCGCCCGCGACCAGTTGATGCTCCGGATGAAAGAGGAGGATTTCGACAAGGTGATCGCGGTCAATCTCAAAGGCGCCTGGAACATGTGCAAACATGTCGCCAGACCCATGTTGAAGCAAAAAAGCGGCCGGATCATCAACATCGCGAGTGTGGTGGGACTCATCGGCAACGCCGGACAAACGAACTATGTCGCCAGCAAGGCGGGTCTCATCGGCATGACGAAATCTTTGGCCCAGGAATTCGGCAAAAAGAACGTGACCGTGAACGCGCTCGCTCCGGGTTTCATCCGGACCAAGATGACCGATTCTCTTCCCGAAGAGATCAAAGATGATTATCTGGCCAAAATCCCCCTCGGCCGCTTCGGTGAACCCGAAGATGTCGCCGCTGCCGTCTTGTTTTTGGCCGGCGATGCCGCCGCCTACATCAGCGGCCAGATTCTCGGCGTCAACGGGGGAATGTACGGATGAGAAGAAGAGTCGTCATCACCGGCATGGGCACCGTGAATCCCCTCGGCAACGATGTGGAAACGACATGGAAGAACGCCAAAGAAGGCAAGAACGGCATCGAGAAAATCCAAAGGATCGATACCGCCGAGATCGATGTGCATATCGCCGGGGAAGTGAAGGGGATCGACTTTTCCGAGTATCTGGGTCGCAAAAGATTCCGCCGGTTGGACCGTTTCACCCATCTGGCGTTGAAAGCCACCGATGAAGCTGTTGCTGACGCGAATCTCGCCGAGAGCGGGATAGACGAGGAAAGAGTGGGCGTCTACTACACGAGCGGCATCGGTGGGCTCGAGACCATCGCCGATGAAGAGGATAAAGCGCGAAAGAAGGGTTTCAACCGTCTCTCACCCTTTTTCATCCCGATGACGATCATCAACCTCGCCGCCGGCAACATCGCCATCCAGCACGGTTTCAAAGGGATGGCGACGGCCAGCGTGACAGCCTGTGCCAGTGCGACGAACACCATCGGTGACGCTTTCCGCGCGATCCGGGACGGCTATCTCGATGCCGCCGTCGCCGGCGGCAGCGAGGCGAGCATCACTCCCCTCGGTCTTTCGGGGTTCCGGGTCATGCAGGCCTTGAGTAAAAGCGACGACCCCGACAAGGCTTCGCGCCCCTTCGATAGGGACCGTGACGGTTTCGTCATGGGGGAAGGAGCCGGCACCCTCTTTCTCGAAGAACTCTCCTCGGCCAGAAAACGGGGCGCCAAGATCCATGGGGAGATTGTCGGGTACGGCTCCACTTGTGATGCACATCATATCACGAGTCCCGATAAAACGGGTGAAGGAGCCTACAACTGCATGCGACTGGCATTGGAAGATGCCCGCACCCCCTTGGGACAAGTCGGACATATCAACGCCCATGGAACCTCGACACCTTTGAACGACAGAATCGAGACGCTCGCCATCAAGAGACTTTTCGGTGAGAGGGCGTATGATATCGCCGTCCACTCCACTAAATCGATGATCGGCCATCTCCTCGGAGCGAGCGGTGCCGTAGAGAGCATTTTCACGATTCTCGCGGTGCGCGACAGCTATGCACCGCCGACCATCAACACCGTCAACCCCGATGAAGGTTGCGATCTCGACTACACCTTGAACAACGGAAGAGAGAGAGATATCGACATCGCCCTGTGCAACTCGTTCGGTTTCGGCGGCCACAACGCCACACTCGTGTTCAAAAAATGGGAGGAATGAAGACATGCTCATGAACAGTGACGACATCCGTCGCATCATCCCGCATCGTCACCCGTTTCTCATGATCGACGGCATCTTGGAGTTGGAAGCGGGAAAACGCGTCAAGGCGATCAAGAACGTCTCCGCCGCGGAGCCCCATTTCCAGGGCCATTTCCCCGATCAGCACGTCATGCCCGGCGTGCTCATTGTCGAGGCCATGGCGCAGGCGGGAGCGTGCGCCATTCTGAAATCCCCCGAGCACAAAGGAAAGACCCCCTTCTTCGCCGGTATCGACAAGTGCCGGTTCAAGCGCAAGGTCGTTCCCGGCGACACGTTGCTTCTTGAAGTCGAGATCACCCGCATGAAGGGTCCCGTCGGCAAGGGATGGGCGAAAGCGACGGTCGAAGGGGAACTCGCCGCGCGCGCGGAACTCATGTTCGCCCTCGGTGATTGACAACGGACCATAAAAAAAGATGAGCGGTGCGCTGCATTTCACCCGCTCATCTTTTTTCATTCATAGGCTTTCATCCCGGTGCTGCCGAACCCGCCTCGCCTCTCTTCTTCGCTTTCTTCATCTTCTTCATCCGCCCGCAGGGTCTTTTCGAAGATGCCTTGGGCGATGCGGGTCCCTTTCTTGATGGTCACGGTCTCGTCGCGGAAATTGTAGAGTTGGATGAATATGGCGCCGTCATTCTCTTCATTGCCATAATAGTCGGGATCGATGATGCCGACGTTGTTGGGGATGGTGAGACCGAATTTCCGCGGCAGCGAACTTCGCGGATAGATCTTCAAGACCTCGTCCTCGCCCATGCGGGCCTTGATGCCCGTTTCCGCGAGCACAATGGCCTTCGGGGCGATTGTGTGGTCCTTGCAGACGGCGAAATCGTAGCCGGCGCTCATTCTTGTGGAGCGTCTCGGCAAATAGACATGGGTGTAGCCTTTCGCTTTCTCGAAA
Organism: Mollicutes bacterium; assembly: GCA_003568315.1. GTDB lineage: Bacteria > Bacillota_I > Bacilli_A > Izemoplasmatales > Izemoplasmataceae > T1SED10-81. The sequence goes on from PWYL01000001.1 coordinate 25,168, forward strand.
CCGCGCATGGAATCTTCCTTTCGTTTGGCGCTCAAAGCATGAAATTGAAGAAATAGCCGACGACATAGTAGAAGCCCAGGGTGATCCGCCGGCGCAAGGTGGGCTCCAGGGGAGTTATGTCCTCGTCATCGACGAGAGAGCCGTCGGGATTCACCTCGAGACTTCTTCCGACATAGGTGTCGAGAACCGCTTTCAAGTCCTCGGTGAACTCCTCACCGACGATGACCACCATGTTCTCGGTGCTCATGAATGTGCTTCTCGGGTCAAGATTATAGGCGCCGATCACACTGATCCGATCACCGAAGACCATGGTCTTTCCGTGGATGCTCGCGGTGGAATGGAACTCGTAGAGGGTCCCGATATCCGCAAGATCCTCCCGGTAGTGGAGATAGCCGCCCCGGGTCAAGGGGTTCGGACAGTAGGCGATGTTGTTGGTGAGGAATGTGATTTCTCTCTCATGATCATCGGGGAGATAATCCCGCATGAGCGAGGAGAAGATGATGAAGGGGGACTGGATGAACCATTCGTCCTCGGTTTCCGCCAAGGCCGAAAGCGTCTCCAACACCACGGGGTATTTCATGCCTCTTTCGATGGGGCCTCTGACGAACGTGGCATTATCGACTTTGATGGCGTCATCGATGAGAGCGTTCATGATAGCACCGATATCCCTTTCTTGGACAAAGACCTTGTAATCGGCGATTATGTCGGCAATGACACCGTCATCGGATGCCGGGTTCCGCATAGGACGCGAGAAGTCGTGGTGGAAGACCTCGAGGAAATAATCATGCATGGCCCCTACGGCCGGGACGGTTTCTCCTTCTTCTCCGAAAATGAGGACATCACGGTCGAAGGTTCCTTGGTCCGCTTGATCATCGGAAAGGAAATACCTGTCGGCCAGGTTGCGGCCGCCGCTTGTGGCGAATTGTCCGTCCACGAGGAACATCTTGTCGTGGAACCGGTTGTTCACGGTATGGGGGAGCAGGAAGTTCAAGGGTTCGTAGAGATGGAGCTCGATATTCCCGTGTGACGCGAAAGCCGCAAGCTTATCGTAATCGGGGTCGGTCGCGTAACGGCTCACGGCATCGAGGAGGACTTTGATTTCGACACCACGTTCGGCCGCTTCATAAAGGGCTCCGAGGACGATGTTCTTCGCTTCGCCGGAAGAGAGGGAGAAAGAAGAGACATACACCGTCTCTTCGGCCGATTCGATCAGGGCGACTCTCGCTTCCAACGAGAACACCCTGTCGTCGAGGGTGTGCGCATAGGTCGTCTTCTCTCCGGGGGAGAGGATTTCTTCGATATCATAGGCGATATCGGTCTCACCGATCATGAAAGGGGTCGCGAAAAGCAACACACCATAGATGAAAAGGTGTCCGAAAAAGAAATAGAGCAAAAACAGCAACGCTTTGGAAGAAGAAAGGATTCTTTTGCGCATCTTCCCCCTCCTCACCCGGCATGAGAAATTTCTTCCAATACCAATTATAGCATAAAGCGGGAGCGGGTTCCGAGAAGAAACCGTTCTCCCTCTCTTTTTTCAGGTTTCATGAGACAATCTGTTGACAATTTTCTTTCGCGGGCATAGACTGTTCATGTAGGAACCAGGTCCCATAAAGGGATAACAGGGAATCGGGTGTGAATCCCGAGCTGTCCCAGCAACCGTGATTCGGACGAAATGCAAAAGACCACTGCCAAAGCGGGAAGGTGCAGAGTAGGACGAAGATAAGCCGGTAGACCTACCTGGTATCCACGAGAAGTCTGCACTCCTGGGTATGAGTGGAGCGGTTGTCTTTTTTGCGTTTTTCCCGTCAAAGGAGACGATTGTCACACCATCCAGGAGGATGGTTTTTTTCATTTCATATCTTATATAACAGGAGGAAATCATGAAAAAACTGTTCTCACTGGTCACGATCCTTTTTGTCTTTTTCATCCTCGCCGCTTGTCAGGGTGAGACTATCACCATCGTCGTGGTGGATGACGAGAACATCCTCGAAGAAGAGGTCGCCTTCCAAGAAGAGACATCCCTTTTCGATCTACTGAAAGAGACTTTCGAGGTGGAATATGTCGAAACCGACCACGGCCCCATGATCCTGGGTGTCGGTCCCCTCACAGCCGAACACGAGGGCAGTTTCATCCTTTTCGAGAAGAACGACGAGAGTGCTTCCGCCGGTGTCGATGCCGTGAATGTGTCACCCGGCGACACGTTCCGCTTCTCCCTCGGTTGGTACGATGATGATGCCCGGGCCGTTCATGAGACCATCAGGGCCTTTCGGAAGAACCATGCCGCGGACTACATCGAAAAGCCTCAGAGGGAAGCCGTTTTGGCTCTCGCACATCTGGATGAACTCGAAGGTTTCGTACCGCCCGAGGATGATGCGGCGGAGAAGGATGCCAACGCGCTTGTCAACGCCATCATCCTGCGACACATCGCCGAAGAGGCGAGTGACGACTTGTATGCCGCGCTTGTCGACAAGGCCGTATTGGTCCATCCTTATCCGGATGCGCTTATCCGGATCGTCTTCAGTTTGCATGAAGGCTCCCTTGGCGGGGAGTTCTCCACAAAATGGCTGGACGACTTGCGAGCACAAGACCTCGATGAGATTGATACGGACACGCTCTCCATGATCCTTCTCGCTTTGACCCACGAGACCGCCCCCGACGGTACCGAAGACCTTCAAGACGAAGTGCTCTCTCTCATTTTTGCAAACGTCTACGATAACGAGTTCGGTCACAACGCCGCGGGCTTCGCCATGGCGACCATGGCGCTCCTTGCGGCGGGGACGGATCCTCGGGATGAAGGTCTTGTCCATGAGGGAGAGCACCTTCTCGGCCACCTACTCTCTTTTGCCAACGAAGACGGCAGTTTCAACTACCAAGATGAGACCGACCTGGACTTTTCCACACCACAGGCCGTTCTCGCCCTTGTCATGATGCAAAAGTTCCTTGACGGCACAGAAGCGCCACACCCCTTTGAACTCCCTTGAGCCGGTGATACCATGAAAATCGCGTTGAGCCTTTTCGTCGTCGCTTTGGCTTTGGGAGCCTACTTTTTCTTCTCCCCTTTTCAAAGCGACGAAGAAGGCGTCATCACCATCGAGATCCATGATGAGAACGAGAATCTCGTTGCCCGCGACGAACATCCTTTCGACAAGGATGATTCGCTTTTCACCGTTCTCGATGAGCACTATGAAATCATCTTTGAAGAGCGTTACATTCGTCCCGGCTTTAGTGGGAAGATACTGCTCGCGATCGATGGTGTCGAGACGGATTTCGCGACCACGTTCATCTATATCGAGAAAGACGGAAAAAAAGCGTTGTACGGCATTGACGATCTGCCTTTGGAAGACGGCAGCGTCTATACGTTCCGGGTGCGTGATGTCGAATGAGAAGACCTGACGCGAAACCCTTGCGGCGGCTCATCCTGCTCGCGATGTGTGCGGCGATCCTCTATGTCCAGCAACAAGTCCTCGCCTTTCTGCCGAACGTCCAGTTCACGACCATGCTCGTGATCGTTTTTGCGAGTGTCTTCACTTTCAAGGAGACGGTGTCCCTCGTCTTCGTCCACGTTTTCCTCGTGAATCTCATCAGTTTCGTCGGCGGCGGGTTCAACCCCTTGGTGTTGACCCCGATGCTTCTGGCGTGGCTTCTCGTCCCCATCGCCTACAACACGTTCTTGCGGAGGACGAAGAACGAAGTCGCCCTAGCTTTCTTCGCTTTGTTTTTCGGTTTCATCTACGGATGGGTGTTCATACCTTTCACGATGTTGCAGGTGGAGGTTTTCGAGTTCTGGCCCTATCTTCTCGCCGACCTCCCCTTCGAGATCATCATGGGGACAAGCGGATTCCTGACTGTCCTTTGGCTGTTCAAGCCCCTACATCGCCTTCTTCGTCGCGAAATCGCCTCTATCGAGAAAGACGGAGCATCCCCGACCGAATCCGACGATTTCTCATGATTCGAATTTTCCTCGTTTTGGAAAGAAAGATATGGCGCTGACAGATTCTCATGGTATATAATTGAACTGTAGAAGGAAGGCCTGCCGGCCTTTCGATACATGGCGGCCGGACGCTTTGGATAGGCGGCCGCCAGGGTATGGACATGTTCTCTCCCCAAACCTACCGCGTGTTCGCGGAAATCACCTTGGGTGTCCATCTTGCATATGTTCTTTTTGTCGTCGGTGGGCTCGTTTTGATATGGATCGGCTGGATGATGGGCTGGTCTTTCACACGCAACCCCTATTTCCGTTGGGCCCATATCGTCGCAATCGCTTTCGTCGTTATCGAGGAAGCCTTCGGAATCCGTTGTCCCTTGATAACGCTCGAGTACTATTTCTTTGGCCGGGCGAGAGTCGATGCCCCCCCCCTTGAAAAAACCCTCATCATGCGCCTTTTCGAGAGCGTTCTCTACTACCGGCTGCCCGATGCCTTCTTCACCTTCCTCTATTACTTCTTCGGGGCCATCATCTTCATGACATTCTTTTTCCATCCACCCCGGCTGAGGAAGCCCCCGAGAATGAGGGGTGCCAAAAGACGGTGCAAGAAGATTCTTTCCCCTCGTTAGGAGCTCGACGTCCGAAGCCGTCGACGGGATGAACTGTAAAAAACACTTGCGCCGCAAGTGTTTTTTTGTTATAGTATTGAGTGCCGTAAAAATACACACACAAGGAGAGCTCGCACCCGCGAGCCGCTTATGCGGTGGGTACGGGCCGGGATTCTTGTGGAGGCAAATCAAAAATACAGGAGGAAACACGCACTATGGCTATCATTTCTATGAAACAACTTCTCGAAAGCGGTGTCCATTTCGGACACCAGACCCGTCGGTGGAACCCGAAAATGGCGAAATACATCTACACCAAGAGGAACGGGATCCACATCATCGATTTGCAACAGACCGTGTCCTTCATCGAAGATGTCTACAACCAATTCCTCAAGATGGGCAAGGAAGGCAAGAAGGTCCTTTTCGTCGGCACGAAGAAACAGGCTGTCGACACCGTCAAAGAGGCGACCACCCGTGCCGGCCATTATTATGTGACCAAGCGCTGGCTCGGTGGCCCCCTGACGAACTTCAAGACCATCCGCAAGAGTGTCCGTCGTTTACAGACCATCGAGAAATGGGAGACCGACGGAACCTTCGAACGTCTGCCGAAAAAAGAGGTCGTCCAGCTCAAAAAGGAGATGGACCGTCTCGAGATGTTCCTTGGCGGTATCAAGGAGATGCGCACGCTTCCCGATGCCGTGTTCATCGTCGACACCCGGAAAGAACACAATGCCGTTGCCGAAGCCCGCAAGCTGAAGATTCCCATCTATGCCATGGTCGACAGCAACTGCGACCCCGACGAGATCGACCACATCATTCCGGCGAACGACGATGCCATCCGCTCCATCAAAGTCATCGTCAACAAGATGGCCGACGCCCTCGTCGAAGGTGCCGGCGGTGCGGAAGAAGAGGCAGAAGCCGAAGCGAAGGAAGAGAAACCCGCAGATAAGAAAGAAACGAAGGAAGAAGAGAAAAAACCCGCGAAACCCAAGACCAAAGATGACGTGAAGAAGGCCCTCGAGACTTCGCCCGCCAAGGCGAAGAAGGAAAAAGAGGTCAAGAAGACCCCCGAGAAGAAGGCAGAAGAGAAAGCGGAGGCTCCCGCTACCAAGAAGAAAGCCCCCGAGAAGAAGACAGAAGAGAAAGCGGAGGCTCCCGCTACCAAGAAGAAAGCCCCTGCGAAGAAGACCGAAAAGAAAGCGGAGGCTCCTGCGACCAAGAAGAAGGCCGAGCCGAAGAAAGAGGCCGCACCCAAGAAAGAGGCCGCACCAAAGGAAGAGGGTCCTGCAAAAAAAGCGGAGAACCTCGAGAAACTCACTGTCCCCGAACTTCGCGAACTCGCCAAAGAAAAGGGTATGACCGGATATTCGAAACTCCGAAAAGCTGAACTTGTCGAGGTTTTGAAAAAATAGCAGAGAGCTTTTCAGCTCTCTCTTTTTTCAAAAGCGCCTCCGGGTGTTTTCTAACCGCCTCGATTGTGATAAAATTACTATGAGACCATATGGAGGGTTGCAAAATGACCATCAAAGCATCAATGGTGAAAGAATTGCGTGACAAGACCGGAGCCGGCATGCTCGATTGCAAGAAGGCCTTGCAAGAGACCGGCGGCGATATCGACAAGGCCATCGACTATCTTCGGGAAAAGGGCATCTCAAAAGCCCAAAAACGCGTCGGCCGCATCGCGGCCGAAGGATTGGCCAATGTCGTGAAGGGCGAGGACAAGGCCGTGATTTACGAACTGAACTCGGAAACCGACTTCGTCGCCAAGAACGAAGAGTTCCAGGAACTCATGCAGACAATCGGCCAGGCGCTCCTTTCCGCCGATGCCAAGAACCTCGACGAAGCATTGGATATCAAGGTCAGCGGCAAAAGTCTTTCCGACTACATCACCGAAAGCGCCGCCCGGATTGGCGAGAAGATCGCTTTGCGCCGCATCAAGGTGTTTGAGAAGACCGATTCACAAGTCTTCGGCACCTATGTGCACATGGGCGGAAAAATCGCCGTGGTCACCTTGATCGAAGGCGGCGATGAAGAGACGGCAAGGGATATCGCCATGCATGTGGCCGCGATCAACCCACAATACCTCAAAGAGGATGACATCACCCAGGATGTCATCGACCACGAGAAGGAAGTCCTCCGGAAAGAGGCCTTGAACGAGGGCAAGCCCGAGCACATCGTCGACAAGATGGTCAAGGGCCGCCTCAACAAGTATCTCAAGGAAATCTGTTTGGTCCATCAACCTTTCGTCAAGGACCAAGACATCACTGTGGCCGAGTACGCCAAGAAGAAAGACGCCTCCATCACCGCCTTCACCCGTTACGAAGTCGGCGAAGGCATCGAAAAAGAAGAGACCGACTTTGCGAGCGAAGTGCAGTCGCAAATCTCTTCATGACAAGTTAGGACACGCATGTGTCCTACTTTTATATGTGTGAGGAATGGGGAGTGGAAATGGAAGAGAAAAAGCGCATCATCATCAAACTCAGCGGCGAGGCCCTTTCGGGGCCCGACGGCAAGAGTATCGACCCGTTACGCGTCAAAGAGATCGCCGAAGAGATCAAGGCCGCGCATGATATCGGCAAGTTCGAGATTGGCGTCATCGTCGGCGGCGGCAACATCTGGCGCGGCAAGACCGCGGCCGAGATCGGCATGGAAAGAAGCAGCGCCGACTACATGGGGATGATCGCCACCATCATCAACGCCCTCGCATTGCAAAACGCGCTCGAGGCGATCGGGGTCGAGACCCGCACCATGACGAGTCTGAACATCCCCCAGGTGGCCGAGCCCTACATCCGCCGCAAAGCCATAAGCAACCTCGAGAAAGGCATGGTGGTGATTTTCGGTGGCGGCACGGGGAATCCCTATTTCAGCACCGACACGACCAGTGCGCTCCGGGCCGCGGAAATCGGCGCCCGGACCATCCTCATGGCCAAAAACGGCACGGACGGCGTCTATGACAGCGACCCGAAGACCGACAAGAAGGCCAAGAAATTCGAACGGCTCACGCACCACGAGGTGCTCGAGCATCGTCTCGAGGTCATGGATTCGACGGCAGCCGCTTTGTGCAAAGACAACGATATCGAGATTGTCGTCTTCGACATGAACATCACCGGAAACATCAAACGTGCCGCGCTCGGTGAAAATATCGGCACGGTAATCAAATAAGCGACCGGTAATCTTAAGGAGGGAAACCATGATCGACGAAATTCTCATGGAAGCCGAAGAGAAGATGGAAAAGGCACTTGATTCGCTCCACTACGAGATGGCACGGGTACGTACGGGACGCGCCAATCCCAACATGCTGGATCCGGTGCGTGTCGACTATTACGGCGCCAAGACCCCGATCAACCAGCTTGCGGGCATTTCCACTCCGGAAGCGAACCAACTCCTCATCAAACCCTATGACAAGAATGTGGTCAAAGAGGTTGAGAAGGCGATTCTCGCCGCGAACCTCGGCGTCACCCCGAACAACGAGGGGGACCAGATTCGCATCGTCTTGCCGAAGTTGAACGAAGAACGCCGGCAAGAACTCGTCCGCCAGGTGAAAAAATACGCCGAGGACGCACGGGTGAAAATCCGCAACGCGCGCAGGGAAGCGAACGACAAAATCAAGAAAGCCGAGAAGTCCGGCGATATCTCCGAGGACGACTCCAACCGCTTCCAAGACGACGTGCAGGAGTTGACCGACAAGTACACCGGCGAAGTGGATGAACAAGTCACCGACAAGGAGACCGAACTCACCGAAGTCTGAGACCGTCGCCCCCGCCGGGCGGCGGTTTTTTCGCATCGGACGGCCCGGTCGTGGAAATCATGACATGTTTGTTGTATAATAGGCTTTGCATATCGGCATAGGAGGCAAGCGATGAGACGCAGAGAAAGGATATTCAGAAAGCCGCTCCCGAAGCATGTGGCCATCATCCTCGACGGCAACGGCCGCTGGGCGAAAAGACGTGGACAACCCCGCACCTACGGACATCGACACGGTGCTTTGAATCTTCGCCGGATCGCGTTCGAGGCTCATGACCTCGGCATCGAGGTCTTGAGCGTCTATGCCTTCAGCACGGAAAACTGGAAACGTCCGCAAGAAGAGATCGATTTTCTGATGCAACTTCCCCACAATCTTCGCGAAGATTTCAAAGACCGCTTCAAGCACGACGAGATCCGTGTTGTCTTCAGCGGCCGCAGGGATCGTGTCGGCAAGAAGAACAAGGAACTCATGGCGGAACTCGAGGAGAAGACCAAAGACCGCGAAGGTCTCATCGTGAACGTCTGTCTTGACTACGGAGGGCGCCATGAAATCATCGAAGCCGCGAAGTCCTTGGCTATGGCGGTCCAAGAAGGCACAAGGAAACCGCAAGATATCGATGAAGCGGCAATCGAAGAAGAACTCTACACGCATCCTTTGCCCCCGGTGGATTTGCTCATTCGCACAAGCGGAGAACTCCGCATCAGCAATTTCTTGCTTTGGCAGTCGGCCTATGCGGAATTCTACTTCACCAAGGTCCATTGGCCCGCTTTCAGCGTCCGCCGTTTCCACAAGGCCATCCTCTCCTATCAAAAACGCGACCGGAAGTTCGGCGGACTGAAAAGGAGTGACCACCAATGAAGAGACGTCTGCTCACGGGGTTACTCTTGGCGGCCGTCCTCTTCCCGCTCATTTTCGTGCCTGCCATGGCTTTTCAGGGGGTCATCACGGTCTTGTTGGTCGTGGCTGTCTTCGAACTGGCCCACCTCTACAGACGTACAAGTCCGCTCCCTCTCGAGGGTGTCGTCTACATGCTCGTCTCCGCCCTCGCCCTCTTCGCGGCCGTCCTCTTCTCGGTACAAACGGAGCATGCCTCTCTTTGGATTTTTGTCACCGTTTCGGCGGTGTCGCTTGTCGGACTATCACTTATGCTGTTTTCGGAACGGCTCAGATTCGAGACCTTTACCCGTCTCTTTTTCGGCGCATTCTATCTCTCTTTCACCTTTGCGGCTCTCTCGCTCGTACACACTCTCGGCGCCCTCCTCTTCATATATCTCTTGATCCTGACAATAATCACGGACATCTTTGCCTATTTCATCGGCATTTCCCTCGGCCGACACAAACTCGCGCCCCAAATCAGTCCGAAAAAGACCGTTGAAGGCTTTCTCGGCGGCATGGCCATCGCCGTCGCAATCGCGACCGTGTTCGCGACGGTTCTCGACATATCGCCCTTTCCCAACCTCTTGGTGTTGATTCTCGTCGGGGTCTTCATCTCCGTTGCCGCGCAGCTTGGCGACCTTGCCGCTTCGCGCATGAAACGTGCTCACGGCGCCAAGGATTTCTCCAACCTCTTCCCCGGCCACGGCGGTGTCTTGGACCGTTTTGATTCCACCCTCTTCGCCGCGCTCGTTTTCACACTGGTTCTCTTTGCGGCCGGGGTGTTCTGACCATGAAGGACATCCAGCTTCTCGGCGCCACCGGCAGCATCGGCACCCAGACTGTGGAGATCATCGAGGAATTCCCCCATGATTTCCGTCTTCAAGCCGTGAGTGCCCGCGACAGCGTCTCGAAGATTCTCGAAATCGCCAAACGCCATGACGTTGGAACCGTCGTCATGGCCGAGAAACATCGCAAGGCCCTCGAGAGGGCATTGCCGGATTGCACATTCCTCTCCCTCGAGGAGGGAGGGCTCGAAGCCGTCGCCCGAAGCGACAAGGATGCCGTTCTCGTGAATGCGCTCGTGGGAAGCGCCGGTCTTCCCCCGACCCTTGCCGCCGCGGAAAGCGGAAAAGACGTATTGCTTGCGAACAAGGAATCCTTGGTCGTCGGCGGCGAACTCATCAAAGCGGCCATGAGAAGGACCGGAGCGAAAATCGTCCCCATCGACAGTGAGCACTCGGCCTTGGCCGGGATCCTCGCCGGAAACCGCATCGAGGATGTCGAGAAGCTCGTCATCACCGCCAGCGGGGGCAGTCTCCGTCATCTGGACAAGGACGAACTCGAAGATGTGTCGCCCAAAGACGCCCTGAAGCATCCGAACTGGCAAATGGGCGCGAAGATCACCATTGATTCCGCCACCATGATGAACAAGGTCTTCGAAGTGATCGAGGCCCATCATCTCTTCGATGTGCCGTATGAGAGAATCGAAGCGATCCTGCACGAAGAAAGCGTCGTGCACGCCCTCGTCCATTTCAAGGACGGCAACGTGCTCGCCCACATGGGCCCCGCCGACATGCGCATCCCGATTCTCACCGCCCTGCAGGGCGGGGAAAGGAAAGCGCACAGGAGTCTTTTCGACCTCACCCGGATCGGCACGCTCCATTTCGCTTTGATCGATTCCGGACGCTATCCGCTTTTCGACCTCGGCCTCGCCGTGGCGAAAAAGGGCGGACTCCACACGGTCACGCTGAACGCCGCGAACGAAGCGGCGGTGGCACTCTTCTTGGCGGAGAGGATTTCTTTCCGGGAAATCGAGACCTTGATCAAGAAAGCGCTCGACCATTTCCGAAACGACAACCATCTGACCCTTGAGAAAATCCTTTCGCACGATGCATTGGTGCGGAAGTTCTTAGAAGATATCGTCAAACAGAAGGTGAAAACACAATGATCTATATTATCGGTTTCATCCTGATCCTCGGCCTGGTGATCTTCGTCCACGAACTCGGACATTTCGTCATGGCCAAGCGGGCCGGTATCCTCTGCCACGAGTTCGCCATCGGCATGGGCCCCATCCTCTTCAGCAAGCGCAAGGGAGAGACCCTCTACAGCCTCCGGCTCATCCCGATCGGCGGTTTTGTCATGATGGCCGGCGAGGAAGTGAACGAGGACTTCCTGAAGAAGGACCGGAATGTGCTTGTGACAAAGAACGACAAGGGCGAAATCGACCAGATCATCCTCTCTTCCGATGATCCCCGCTTCCCCGAGGCCGAGGAAGTGACAGTCGAATCCTATGACCTGAAAGGAAAAGAAGAAGCCCCCATGCATCTGAACGGGGAGCCTCTCGCCGATGAGGCCTATTATGTCATGACCAAAAAACGGATGCGGATCGCCCCGTTTGGCAGGAGTTTCGACTCGAAGAGCCTTCCCGCCCGATTCAAGACGATTTTCGCCGGGCCTTTCATGAATCTCGTGCTGGCGTTCTTCCTGTTTTTGCTTCTCGGGTTTTTGATCGGTGTTCCCAAGGACACGCTGGAGATCGGTCAAATCCAACAAGATGCCCCCGCCGACGGCGTGTTCCTTCCCGGAGACGAAGTGGTTCGCGTTGCAGGACCACAAGGCGGTGAACCCGCCGATTGGGCCGAGTTCACGGGCATGTTGCGGAACATGAGAGGCGAGCGCACTTGGGAGATTGTCGTTTTGCGCGACGGAGAAGAACAGACGCTAAAGGTCGTCCCCCTCCTCGCTTTCAACGCCTTGGGCTTCCGCAACATGACCGAAGCCGAATTCCACGACCTCCACGGCGACGAAGAAGTCTTCGATCCCGATGTCGTCCGGGTGGGTCGAATCGCCGACAACAGCCCCGCCGCGGGAGCCGTCATGACTGAAGGTTGCGCCCGTGAACAGGGCGAAGGTCTCAAGAGAGGCGATGTCATCCTTGCCGTAGACGGCATCGAGATCGAAAAATGGCAGACCTTCATCGACATTGTCGAAGCCGATTACGGCCCCGACGCCGATTGGCGCCAAAAGACCTACACCTTCGAGATTCTCCGGGACGGCGAAGAACATGTTTTGGAAATCGCCCCCTATCCGCCGGAAATCCTCGGTATCCAGGACGTGCCCGCGCTCACTGTGGCCATGGGGGTTTCGAGACCGACCGAGTTCGCCTTCTTCCAGAGTTTCCCCCAAGCTTTCGCCTTCATGGGCCAATCGGTCATGATGATCGTCGGCACGCTCAGACTTCTTTTCACCGGCGTCGCCGGTGTCGGCGACCTCGCGGGTCCCGTCGGCATCGCCGCCATCACGGCCGATGTCATCCAGGCGGGGTTGATTACACTCATCAACTGGGTGGGGCTTCTGAGTGTGAATCTCGCCATTTTGAATCTCCTTCCCATCCCCGCGCTCGATGGAGGAAGAATCGTTTTCTTGGGCTATGAAGCCGTCACCCGCCGGAAGCCCAACAAGACCATTGAGAACTATCTCCATCTCATCATGTTCTTTCTGCTCATCGGTCTCATCATCTATGTCACCTACAACGATATCTTGCGACTCTTGAATATAGGATAGAGGTGTTCGCCATGAAACAGAGTCTCTTTTTCATCCCCACATTGAAAGAAGCCCCGAAAGATGCGGAAGTGAAAAGCCACCGGCTCCTATCCCGGGCGGGGCTTGTCAAGCCGGCGGCCGCCGGCATCTATTCCTATCTCCCGTTGGGTCAAAGGGTGATGCGGCGCATAGAACGGATCGTCCGCGAGGAGCATGACAAACGCGGTTGCAGCGAACTGCTCATGCCGGCGTTGCAGCCGAGAGACCTCTGGGACGAATCCGGGCGCTGGAGCGACTATGGTCCCGAGCTCATGCGGCTGAAAGACCGCAAGGAACGCGATTTTTGTCTCGGCCCGACCCACGAGGAAGTCATCACGGCCATCGTCCGTGACCATCTGGATTCCTACAAGAAGCTTCCCTTGGCCTTGTATCAGATCCAGACCAAATACCGGGACGAACTGAGGCCCCGCTTCGGCCTCATGCGCGGCCGCGAGTTCGTCATGAAAGACCTCTACACCTTCAGCGAGAACGAAGAGGATTTGGATTTCTGGTATGAGACGATGAAGGAAGCCTATACCGTTATTTTCGAACGGATGGGTCTCGAGACGCGCATCGTCAGTTCCGACACCGGCCAGATCGGCGGCGATGTCGCCCACGAGTTCATGGTGATGAGCGAGGTGGGCGAGGACACGATTGCCTATTGCACGGAATGTTCCTATGCGTCCAACCAGGATTTCAGCGGACTTGAGACAGGTGATGCCTGTCCCGAATGCGGCGGCAGGAGCGAGACCGCGAAAGGCATCGAGGTCGGCAACATCTTCAAACTCGGCACCAAGTATTCGGAAAGCATGAATGCCCGTTTCACGGGCCGTGACGGCAAGAGGCACCCTGCGCAGATGGGGTGTTACGGCATCGGCATCAGCCGGACCCTCATGGCCGCCGTCGAACAGCACAGTGACGAGGAGAGCATCCTCTGGCCGAAAGAGATCCGCCCCTTCGACATCCACATTCTGCCGCTGGCTGACGAACACGTCGAAAAGGCGGAAGCGTTGACGAAAGAACTCGGCTCCTCCTATGAGGTCCTCATGGACGACAGGAGCGAACGCCCCGGTGTCAAGTTCAAGGACGCGGACCTCATCGGCATCCCCTACCGGGTCGTTCTCGGTCGGAGTCTCGAGGAAGGCAAAGTCGAGTTTGTCGACCGCTACAGGGGCGAGAAGGAGCTCATCCCCATCCAAGGCCTCCGTGAGCACCTCGAGAATGTGATCGACTGAATGCACAGGGGGCGGGAAATCGCCCCCTTCATCTTCTTCATCATGCGGAATGACCACGACTCGGCGATTTGTCGAAAAAAATGGGGTCTACCTATTGACTTTAAAAGTCAAAAAATATATACTCTTTATTGCGGGCCGAAGAAACGGAGAGCTCGCAACGCTTTTAAAAAGGGGAAAACAAGCCGTTTTCCCGGACGCGACGAGCGTCTAGTATTGACACCTGAGGTGCTTTGTAGTATAATTCTAGCGCACCGAAAAGGAATGGTCTTTGAAAACTGAATAGAACAAACCTGCTTTTGAGTTTCTTTCGATCGAACTGAACTCCATACGGAGTTTCGATACTTTTATGGAGAGTTTGATCTTGGCTCAGGATGAACGCTGGCGGCATGCCTAATACATGCAAGTCGAACGGGGTTCGCTTCGGCGGACC
>PWYL01000033.1 GCA_003568315.1 Mollicutes bacterium
CCGGGGAGCTGTTGGAAAAGACGTCGGCGGTAAGAACATCACGATCATCGACGACCCTTTCCGGGAAAAGAGCACGAAGAGTGCGACATTCGATGATGAAGGTGTCGCCACCGCGAAGAAGACGGTTGTCGATGAAGGGAACCTCAAGACCTACCTCTACGACCTCAAGACCGCGAAAAAGGACAATACCGCATCCACGGCGAACAGTTTCGGCGATACCATCCGGCCGACGAACCTCTACATCGCCCCCAAAGAAGCGAAAGCCGAAAACGCCCTTGCGAACATGCAGAAGGGACTCTACATCACCGACTTGCAGGGATTGCATTCCGGAACCAACTTCGTGAGCGGCGATTTCAGCCTCCAGGCTACGGGCTATTATGTCGAAAACGGAAAGATCGTCCACCCCGTGGCCCTCATCACCGTGAGCGGCAACTATCTCGACCTGCTCAAGAATGTTGCCGGGGTCTTCGACGATCTCCGATTCAACTTCTCCTATATCGGCAGTCCCACACTGCGGATCGACGGCATGCAGATTTCCGGTAATTGATCAACCCCGCAAGGCCGCTTCCGTGCGAGAACGGAAGCGGCCTTTTCATATGATTACGGATTTACAATTGCCCTCCCATGGCATCTGGTATATAATGGGCATGGCTAAATTTCGAACCGGGAGGAAATGATATGTTGGTATCTGCGGAAGAAATGTTGAAGAAGGCCCGTGCAGAAGGTTATGCGGTCGGACAGTTCAACATCAACAACCTCGAATGGACGAAAGCCGTCCTCACGGCGGCCGAAGAGATGTCGTCGCCCGTCATTCTCGGCGTGAGCGAGGGCGCGGGACGCTATATGGGAGGTTTCAGGACCGTCCATGCCATGGTTTCGGCGATGAAGACTTCGCTCGGGATCACCGTCCCCGTCGCGTTGCATCTTGATCACGGCTCGTATGATGCCGCCATGGAATGCATCGATATCGGATTCTCGAGTGTCATGTTCGACGGTTCCCATCATCCCATCCAGGAGAATGTCGACAAGACGAAAGCGGTCGTGGCCGAAGCCAAGGAGAAAGGTGTCAGCGTCGAGGCCGAAGTCGGCAGTATAGGAGGCGAGGAGGACGGTGTCACCGGGACCGGAGAGCTCGCAGATCCCCAAGAGTGCCGTCGCATCGCGGCTTTGGGCATCACCATGCTCGCAGCCGGCATCGGCAACATCCACGGCAACTATCCCTCAGACTGGCAGGGTCTCGACATGAAAAGGCTCAAAGAGATCGGCGAGACCACGGACAGGATTCCCCTCGTGCTCCATGGAGGAACCGGCATTCCCGATGACATGGTCGAAGAGGCCATCTCCTATGGCGTTTCCAAGATCAATGTGAACACGGAATGCCAGATCGCCTTCACAGCGGCCGTCCGGAGATACATCGAAGAAGGGCGCGACCTCGAGAGCAAAGGGTTCGACCCGAGAAAGGTCCTGAAGCCCGGGACGGAAGCCATCCAACGTGTCGTCAAAGAGAAGATCCGTCTCTTCGGTTCCGCGAAGAAAGTTTGAGGTGCGTTACCATGAGCCAATTCCACATAGTGTTGAAAGACTATGAGAACTGGAAGATGGACAATGTCACCTTCATCGAACAAATGAAAAGTGACGGGACAATCCTCTATCGAAGGATTGAACCCGTCTATGCCGTGTTGGACAAGATCTACGCGATGAGTGTGAAAGAGGAAAACATCGACGAGGATCTCGAGATCATATTCCAGATCGGCTTCAACTATCTCCACGGTCAGATCACCTTGATCCGCCTCTACCGCGACAAGCTCTTCGGCGCCGACCATGAGCGATTCGTACGGTTTTCCCCGCTCCTTGGCTATCTGCTTTCCATACACGATATCCGCTCCGATCTGGAAAACCATGAAGAGGAGCTCGATTTCTCCAGAATCGACGATGTCGAATCGCTCATCGAGACCATGATCGCCGAAGGTGACACGCGTTTCGATTATGCCGGAGACCGGTTGAAAAAGGCCGTCGACGAGCTGACAGACGTGCTGGATTCCGAATATGCCGGGACGGTCGACATTTTCGTCGAGATCGCCCGGAATCTCGGCATTGGACTCACCGAAGGTGAAACATACGTCGTCGGCAGGGATTTGTAGGATTGGACAGTGTTCGCAGGAAAAAACGCTCCGTCGGAGACCCTTGGTCTCGACGGAGCGTTTCTTGTTGTCAGGGACGTTGACGCATGTGCGGGAAGAGGATGACATCGCGGATCGATTTCGCACTCGCGAGCAACATCACCAACCGGTCGATGCCGATACCCAGGCCCCCGGCGGGCGGCATACCGTGTTCGAGGGCCTCGATGTAGTCGGTGTCCATCTCGTTGGCTTCGACATTACCGAGGTCCCGCTCTTCGAGCTGGGCTTCGAAACGCGCTTTCTGGTCGATGGGGTTGTTGAGTTCGGTGAAGGCGTTCCCGTACTCCCTTTTGTTGATGATGATTTCGAACCGCTCGGTGAATCGCGGGTCCTTTTTGTTTTTTCGGGCCAAGGGGCTTATTTCGACCGGATGGCCGTAGACGAATGTGGGTTTGACGATCTCGTCTTCGATGAAATGTTCATAGAGCAGATTCAGGATATGGCCCGTTTTCCGGAAATGGCCGGGAATCTCGAGTCCTTCCTTTTCGGCGAAAGCGCGGGCCTCTTCATAGGAGAGATCCTCACGGCAG
>PWYL01000059.1 GCA_003568315.1 Mollicutes bacterium
AGGTCGCCGCCATAAGGAACAAAGCGGACCATCCGTATTCCTTCTACGAGAAACTCGGCTACAGCATCGTCGGTGTCATCCCCGACGCAAACGGCGCAAACAAGCCCGACATCATCATGGCCAAGCGCATCCGGAATGTCTGAGAGTTCTTCTGCATCCCGGGTGTGCTCGCCATGTCCGATGATTCCGTTCATGGTATAATGTCCACACACGTCGCGAAGAAAGCGAAGAGATGGAGCATGCGGCTTCCCGAATCGTTCCAAAGACACATGAAAGAGATCCTCGGAGAAGAATTCGCCGATTTCCTCTCCGTGTACACGAAACGTCATCACCGGGGACTCGTCTTGAATACCTTGAAGATGAGCGAAACAGAGTTTCGCGAACAATTTCCGCATGAACTCGAAAAAGTTCCTTGGCATCCCGGTGGTTTCTATGCGCCCAAAGTGCGTGCCCTCGGTGACGACCCCCATCATCATGCGGGGCTCTTCTACATCCAGGAACCTTCCGCCATGGCCCCGGCGGCCGCAATGGAGGCGAAGCCCGGCGAGCGCATCCTCGATTTGTGTGCGGCGCCCGGCGGGAAAAGCGTCTCCATGGCTTTCGCCATGGAGGGTGAGGGTTTGCTTGTGGCGAACGATGCCGATTACGGCCGCGCCCGCACGCTTTCGCAGAACATCGAACGGATGGGTGTAGCAAACGCGCTCGTCGTCAACCACCGCGCCGCCGATCTCGCCGCCCGCTTTCCCGCCTGTTTCGATGCGGTCATGGTCGATGTGCCCTGTTCTTTGGAAGGGATGTTCCGCAAGGAGGAAGAAGCTGTCTCACTCTACAGGGAATCCCTTCCCGGGCGTTTGGCCCCCATGCAGGAAGGTTTGTTGGAAAATGCCCATACACTCACACGCAAAGGCGGCCGGATCGTCTATTCCACCTGCACATTGAACACCATCGAGAATGAAGGTGTCGTCCGCTCCTTTCTGAAGAGACATCCGGACGCCACCTTGAGGCCGATCGATAAGGACGTCTTCCTCTCGAAAGGGGTGGGCATGGAGGAGGCTTGGCGGATCTGGCCCCACAAGGCGAAAGGGGAAGGTCATTTCGTCGCTTTGATCGAGAAGGGGGAGGACTCTCCTTTGCCTCCGCCCCGGTTGGAAGCGAGCATCCGCAAACCCTCCCTGTATGAATCGTTCGAAAAATCTTTCCTTTGGGATTCTTTGGAAGGGACCCTCATCCGGCGGAAAGACACCCTCCATCTTTTCCCGGGGCCCTTGATTTCTCTTTCGGGGTTGAAGGTGCTCCGGGCGGGCATCATGCTCGGCGAGATGAAAAAGAAACGGTTCGTGCCGGCCCATGCCCTTTCTCACGCTCTGCAGAAAGAGGCTTTCCGGCGTTTCGTCGATTTCGAGAGAGATAGCGAAGACATCAGACGCTACATGCGGGGGGAGACACTGCGAACGAAGGAAAAGAACGGCCTCTTGGTTGTTGGTGTGGACGGGGTCCCCCTCGGTTTCGCCAAGGCCGTCGACGGTGTGTTGAAGAACCATTATCCCAAGGGATTGCGCATATACTGAGGAGGTGTCCTTTTGGATCTTGCAGGCAAGAATGTCGTCCTGACCGGCGCCTCGAAGGGCATCGGCAGAGAGCTTCTGCACCTCCTTCTCGACGAAGGGGCGAACGTCCTCGGGGTGAGCCGTTCCATCGAGAAGGATTCCACCCTCTCACATGAGAGGCTCAAGGTGAAAAACGCCGACCTGTCCCGCCCCGAGGAGGTCGATGCCGTCTTCGCCCACGCCATCGCCACCTTCGGCCGCATCGACGTCTTTGTCGCGAATGCCGGATTCACTTACTACGAGTTGCTCGAGCGGGCCGATTGGGAACACATCCGTTCCATCATGGATGTGAATGCGACCAGCGTCATCTATAGTGCGGTCAAAATGCGCGAGCTCTATCCCTCTGCGCCCTTCGTGTTCATGGCGACGCTTTCCGCCGTCAGTTTCCTATCACTGCCGGGATACGGTCTCTATAGCGCCACCAAGGCGGCACTACGCGGTTTTTTTGATGCTTTCGAGCATGAGCTCTCGGCGAATCAGAAACTCCTCCGGGTCTATCCGGTCTCGACCGAGACGGCCTTTTTCGAAGAGGCTAATCAGAAAAACCCCCCGCCGCCCGTGCAACCGGCCTCGCATGTGGCCGAAAAGATGCTTGTGGGTTTGAAGAAGGAAAAAACACACATCTATCCTTCGCGCCTTTTCAAATGGATATACAGACTCTTTCCCCGGGCTTATGGCCCCTATTTGAAAAAACGGAGAAAGGAATTGTTCGCGGCCTTGGGCATCCCCCTTGGCGAAACCGATGAACGGAAGGATGGAAGACCATGAAAGATTTCAGTGTCGATCTCATCGTCTGGCTACAGGAAACCGGAGGAAGGTTCTTCGAGTTGTTTTGGAACGCCGTGAGTCTTCTCGGCGAGGAATACTTCTACATCATCGTCCTGGCGTCGATCTATTGGACCCTGAACAAGAAGATGGGAGAGTTTCTCGCGGTTTCTTTGGGCATCGGGCTCTCTTTGAACAACGCGTTGAAGAATTTCTTCATGCGCCCAAGGCCGTTTGAGCAGGGGGAACCCGGTCACGGAATCATCGAAAACCGCCGTCCCGATACCGCGACGGGATCCGCTTTCCCGAGCGGACACACACAAGGGGCGACGACGCTCTTCTTCTCGATCGCCGCCTTCCTCAACAAATGGAAATGGTACGTTCTCGCTATCGTGGTCATGGTTCTCATGATGCTTAGCCGCCTCGCGTTGGGCGTGCACTATGTCGAAGATGTGCTTGTCGGCGGCCTTCTCGGTATCGGCGTGGCCTTCGGACACGCTTACATCTATGCGAAATGCAAGGGCAACGATGAATCCTTGCACCGGTATTATTCGATCATCGCCATCGTCTTCATGCCGGGCATCTTCTATTTCCAAGGCGTTGAAGCCGCCGATTTCTACAAGGCCTACGGCCTCCTCATCGGCATCATCATCGCTTTGGCCATGGAGAAGAAACACATCAATTTCCGTGTCGATGTGCCCTGGAAACTGAAGATTCTCCGCATCGTGATCGGCATTGTTCTTGTGGCGGGTGTCCTCATATTGCTCGGACGGCTCTTCGGTCTTTTCGGCCTGGTAGAGGAAAGTTGGTTCTTCAACCTCCTGCAATTCGTCCGTTACGCGCTTGTGGCCTACACCGGGTTCTTCATCTTTCCGGGCATTTTCCACCGTTTGGGCAAGTGATGTTTTCGCGAGTCTCCCAATCGAAGGTTTCCCGTCCGGGAAGCCTTCTTTTTTGTTTCATCAAAGGAGGACAAATCATGAGAGTCCGCCCTTTCTACCGGTCGGATTTGTTTGACAAAACCGCAGAATGACGCGTATAATCGTTATATATACCATATAGGGAGGCGATGCTCATGGAAGTGAAAATCCTCAAGGACAAGGCGGCACTTAGCGATTACATCGCCGATCTCATCGTCAAAGGGATCAGGGCGAAGGATTCCTTCAATCTCGGTTGCGCGACGGGATCGACATATGAAGGGGTGTATGAGCGCCTTGTGAAAAAACACAAACAGGGTCTCGTCTCGTTCAAACACGTCCGTACGTTCAATCTCGATGAATATCTCGACATCAACGAGGACCATCCCGAAACCTACAAGAACATCATGGCGAGAAACTTTTTCGATCATGTGGACATACAAGCTGTGCACACACATTTTCCCCCGAGCGACGAACATGCCGAATACGAGTCATATGACAGTCTCATCGAATCCCAAGGAGGTATCGACCTCCAACTTCTCGGCATCGGTACGAACGGACACATCGCCTTCAACGAGCCGGGAACTTCATTTTCTGAGAAAACACACAAGATCCGACTGGCCGAGGAGACGAGACAGGCGAACAGCCGGTTTTTCGCCTCCCTCTCCGATGTGCCGCACTATGCGGTGACGATGGGAATCGCGACCATCCTCGGTGCCAAACGGGTACTTATCGCCGCCAGCGGCAAGAAGAAAGCCGACATTGTCAAGACCTTCATCGACGGACCCGTGGACGAGAACGTCCCGGCAAGCGCCCTCAAAAAACATGACGATGTGCTCGTCTTGTTGGATGAAGCGGCAGCGAGCGCACTCGGTGGCGAGACGGGTTGAAAGCGAAATACCTCTATCTTGTGAAGATGCTCGAAGACATGCTGGAAAACATGGATATGGATGAACCGATTCCTGCGGAACGCGACTTCACCGCTACATACGACATGAGCCGGATGACGATGCGCAAATAAGAATACGTATGCTGGTGAGCGTCGCGTTTTTGTTTTCACCACAAGGCCTTATGTGCACACAGCCCGTAACGGCCTTTTCGTCTCGACGCCGCTGACAAGGAGCGATACCGATGATCGAATTCCATGATGTCGCCTACAAGGACATCATCAAAATCGACAATCTCGTCATCCGGGAGGGGGAGGTCACCTGTCTTGTCGGCAAGAGCGGCGGCGGGAAGAGCACCCTTTTGAAACTTTTGAACAAGACCATATCTCCCACCCGGGGAAAAATCCTCTACAAAGGCGAGGACCTGGCCGCGATCGATTCTGTCGAACACAGACGTCGCGTGGTCTATCTCAACCAAAAACCCCATCTTTTCCCGGGCACGATCAAAGACAACCTTTTGCAGGGTTTTTACTTCCAACGACGTAAAGCTCCTTCCGATGAGGCGTTGCAAGACGTTTTGGAATGGGTCCGGTTGCGAAAGCCTTTGAGTACGGATGTCGCGAACTTCTCGGGGGGCGAGGCGCAACGACTGGCGCTCGCACGGGTGTTGCTTCTGGATGCGGAAGTGTACCTTTTCGACGAACCTTCGAGCGCCTTGGACGACGAGACGGAAGACATCGTCCTCGACACGGTCGTGAGATGTGTCAAAGAGAAAAAGAAGACGTTGGTCATGGTGACGCATTCGAAAGAACATGCGAGACGTCACGCCGACAGCATTCACCATATGCATGAAGGACGTTTGCAAGGTGGTGGGAAAACATGAACACCGAAATCATCGAACTCACCCACATCCAGGTGCTTTTGGGCTATGTGTTCATTCTCTTGGTCTTTTTCATCCTGAAAAGACAAAGCATCCGTCGGGAGAAGGAACTCTTCATCGCCACGTTGCGGATGACACTGCAACTCGTGTTGGTGGGCTATCTCCTCACCGTCATCATCGAGAATCCCCATCCACTTGTGACGTTCGCGGTGATCACCGTGATGCTCGGTTTCGCGGTGTTCACGGTTTTCCGCAAATTCAAGGGGCGTCTGAGTCCCTCTTTGAAACGGGTCGCTCTTTTCGCCCTGCCTTCGGGGAGTCTCATCGCCCTTTTCTATTTCATCTTCGCCGTGATCCGGGTGGAACCCTACTACAATCCCCAATATTTCATCCCCATCGCGGGCATGATCGTCGGCAACAGCATGACCGGCATCACCTTGGGCATCCACACCATGCTCACCCGTTTCACCGACAAAAAGGAGGCGGTGATGGAGGCATTGCATCTCGGGGCGACGCCCATGGACGCATCCCGAGATATCGTGAACGATTCCTTCGATGCGGCCATCATGCCCACATTGAACAACATGCTCGGCATGGGGATCATCTTTCTACCGGGGATGATGACGGGCCAGATTCTTGCCGGTGTCTCACCGGTGACAAGCATCCTCTATCAGATCGGTGTCATGCTCGGGATTCTCGGCGGTGTCGCGCTTTCCACCTACTTCTTTTTGGTTTTGGGATATCGCACCTTCTTCAACAGCGAGGCCCAATTGAAGACGATGTTGTGAAATAGGGCTGTTATCCCGCTCACTATGTGCTATAATGCGTTTGAGGAAGAGGGATGCGGAAGAAGAAACCCTCAGCCAAGAAAGGTTGACCTCTTGTGGACAAAAAAGACCCGCTGCTCTATTCGATCATCATCGAAGGTTCCAAGAAAAACCGCTCGATTCTCTTTTTCGTTACCGCCGCATTGTTCCCCATTGTCTATCTGGTCGTGTATTTCACCGGCGGAACGCAATATGCGTATCTCCACATCATGTACATCCCCGTGATCCTCACCGCCTTCCTCTATGGACTCAAGGGCGGCGTTTTCGCCGGCATTTTCGCCGGCGTACTTCTTGGTCCCCTGATGCCTTTGGACACGGTGGCGGGGACACCGCAACCCGTCTTGAACTGGATTTATCGGATGGTCTATTTCATGCTCATCGGCGGGGTCGTCGGGTTCATCCTCGAGAATCTCAGGGACCAGGTCCAGCGGACTTTCGAACTCCATACCCGCAGTCCGGAGACGGGCATCGTCAACCACTACCATTACAGGAAACATCACGACATGGATGCCGTCCACGCCGAAAGCGTGGTCATGAGCGTTCAAATCAACAATTACGAGGCGCTCATCATCCTGCTCGGACGCGAAGCCTACAACCGTGTTTTCATGAACTTCCACAAGGTACTCTTGAAGGTTCTGCCGAAACGTGCCCTCATTTTCCAAGTCGACACGAACCGTTTCTGGGTGGAGATGCCGGCCGAGGATTTCAAGGACGTGCGCGACGCCCTTCCCGGAAAACTCGAGAAGGAGACCTTCTACAGCGAGAATGTCCCCCTCTATCTCAGCTTCTCCATCGGAACGAGCCTTCCCGCTCCCGGGAAGAGTGTCCACGCCCGTTTCCAAGAAAGCGATGTCGCGGCGATGCATGCGAAGAACCACGGCCTCCGGTTCGTGGTCTATCACGAGGACTATCAATACGACGAACTCTTGATCCATCGCTTGGGAGAATTACCTGTGGCTTTGAAGGAGAACCGTTTCTTCTTGGAATACCAACCCATTATCGATTTGGAAACGGAGACCGTTGTGGGTGTCGAGGCCCTCATTCGCTGGCAATACGGCGACAAGACCCTCTATCCGCAAGATTTCATCCCGCTTGCCGAAGAGACGAGGATCATCGATGAGATCACCCTCTGGGTTTTCGACACCGCCTTTAACGATTTTGAATCCTTGAAAGAAATCGCACCCGGTGTCGACATGGCCGTGAACATCTCCCAAAAGAACCTTTTGAACCCCGACATCGTGGAGAAGGTGCGCAATCGGATCAGACAACTCGAACTCAGCGGCAGGAACGTCCATATCGAGATGACAGAATCGGCGATGATGACCAACCGCACATCGACGAGCATGTTCTTTTCGTCTTTCAAGGATTTGAACGTCAAGACCATCATGGATGATTTCGGCACGGGATACTCGTCCTTGTCCTGTCTCAGGGACCTTCCTGTCGACACGGTGAAAATCGACAGGGAATTCACTTTGAATATCGACGATGACATCTCGATGCGCTACATGGTCGAGTCTATCATCGATCTCGCGCACAATCTCGATTTGAAAGTCATTGCCGAAGGGGTCGAGGACGCATCCATCCTCGAACGTTTGCAAGAACTCGGCTGTGACTATGTACAGGGCTATTATTATGCCAGGCCGATGCGTTGGCCCGACCTTGTCGAATGGTTGAAAGACAAAACCCTCCCCTCCGACTGATGTCCGAGGGGTTTTTCATTGCCAGAGGGCTTTCTTTTCGGTAGAATGGACATGAATACATGGAAAGGTGGGATCACATGAGTCCGGAAGTCGTCGGCTTTTCCCTCTTGCTTGTCGGTGTGGCTTTGGTTTTTGCCAAGCTGATCCGTTTGCGCTTCCGTATCTTTTCGACATTCTTCCTCCCGAGTTCCGTCATCGCGGGGTTTTTGCTGCTTCTGATCGGGCCCGAGGTCCTCGGAAGGATCCTTACCGGTTTCGAGAGACTCTCCCACATGGAACATGGGCTTTTGACCGGACCCGTCGTTAATGTTCTCTCGACCATACCGGGGCTTCTCATCAGCGTGATTTTCGCATCACTCTTCTTGGGCAAGACGATTCCTTCTATCAAAGAAATCTGGTTGACTGCGGGACCGCAGGTCTCTTTCGGCCAGACGGTCGCCTGGGGACAATACGTCTTCGGCATCTTCATCGTCATGGCGCTTCTCGGGCCCTTGTTCGGAGTGAATCCGATGGCCGGCGCCTTGATCGAGATCGCTTTCGAGGGCGGTCACGGAACGGCCGCGGGTCTTGCCGACACCTTCGCGACCATCGGTGACGGCGAGTTCGCCGAAGGGGCGGATCTGGCCATGGGGCTTGCGACGGTCGGTGTCGTGAGCGGTGTCGTCTTGGGAGTCGTGCTCATCAACTGGGGGGTCCGGAAAGGGAAGACCAAATACCTGCAAGACCCGAAAGATTTCGACGAGGCGCAGCTCCGCGGTGTCGTCGACATCGAGGACCGGGTGGCCACCGGTGTCCTCACCACGAGTCCACAATCCATCGAGCCTCTGGCGCTGCATGTCGGTATCATCGGCATCGCCGTCTTGCTCGGGCGGGGGATTTTGGAGTTGTTGCTCCGGTTGGAGAATGCGACCTGGGGTGAGAGTTTTGTCATCATCGGTTATATGCCCTTGTTCCCGCTCGCGATGCTGGGCGGTGTGCTGGTGCAGCTTTTCCTCATGAAATTCGACAAGTTCCACCTGGTCGACCGCGACATGATCAACCGCATCTCGGGGCTCTGTCTCGACTTTCTGGTCGTGAGTGCCATCGCGACGCTCTCTTTGCAAGTCATCGGCGCGAATATCGGCGTCTTCTTGATACTCGCCCTCACGGGGATACTCTGGAATGTGGGCGCTTTCTTGTTCTTGGCCAGACGGATGATTCCCAAGAACTGGTTCGAACGCGGCATCGGCGATTTCGGTCAATCCATGGGGATGACGGCCGCCGGGCTCATGCTCATCCGCATTGTCGACAGCAAGGGCGACACCCGCGCCATGGAAGCCTTCGGATATAAGCAGCTCCTTTTTGAGCCCTTCGTCGGCGGGGGTATCATGACGGCGATCAGTGTGCCTTTGATTTTCCAGTTCGGGCCCCTGGCGATCTTCATCTTCTCGCTTGTGGTGATGGTGACCTGGCTTCTTCTCGGTCTTCTCTATTTCGGCAAGGAGGACGCAGAAGAAATCCGCTAGTGCGGACGGCTTGCTTTTTTGCAACGGTTTGCCTATACTGGCCCGTAACATATGATTACGACAGGGAAACGAGGTGGATACCATGGATGTGACAACCGGACAATTCCTTTTCGCATTCTTGCTGACGCTCGGTGCCGGACTGGCCACAGGTATAGGCAGTGCGATCGCCTTCTTCACCAAACGGACGAATCCGACCTTCCTCGCTTTGAGCCTCGGTTTTGCCGCCGGGGTGATGGTCTATCTCAGTTTCGTGGAAATCTTCCCGGAAGCCTTGGAAAGTCTCGAAGAAGCGACCAACCAACAGAACGCCTATGTTTTGGCCACAATCGCTTTTTTCGGCGGGATAGGGGTGACGGCGCTCATCGACCATCTTATCCCCCAAGAGATCAATCCGCACGAAATACGGGATGTGAGCGAGATGGAAGAGGTGGGCGAAGAAGAGCGGGACAAACAGAAAAAGGGCTTGATGCGCACCGGACTCTTCGTGGCCTTGGCCATCGGACTGCATAATCTCCCCGAAGGTCTCGCCACTTTCATGGCGGCGTTGGAAAACCCCGCCCTCGGCATCGGGATTGCCATCGCCATCGCCATCCACAACATCCCCGAAGGCATCTCGGTCTCGATTCCGATCTATTATGCCACGGGCTCGCGCATCAAGGCTTTCTGGTATTCGTTCCTCTCCGGCTTGGCCCAACCCGTGGGCGCGCTCATCGGTTTCTTCATCCTCTCCGCATTCCTCACGGATATGACCTTCGGTATCGTCTTCGCCGCCGTCGGTGGCATCATGGTCTATATCGCTTTCGATGAACTTCTGCCGTTGGCGGAAAAATACGGGAAACATCACGTCGTCATCTATGGCCTCATCGCCGGGATGGGCGTCATGGCGCTCTCCCTCATCCTTCTTGAAGGATCATTCTGAATGTGGTGAAAAAATTCTTACGCCCCCCTTGACAAACCGGGGGGGGCGTATTTATAATGAAAATAGAAATTAGCACTCGGTAGCGATGACTGCTAACAAGATGAAAAAAAGGAGGGATTCCAATGTTCAAACTGACACCTTTCCGTTCCACACCCGCACATCGAGACGATTTCATGGATTTCACCGACATGCTTGACGACTTCTTCAATGCACCGTTCCGTACACTGCGTCATGACACTTTCAAAATCGATGTCGAGGAGAAAGACGGCGCCTATCTCATCAAGGCCGACCTTCCCGGCGTCAAGAAGGACGAGCTCAAGGTTTCCTACGAGGACCAAACTTTGACCATCGAAGTGCAACGTGACGAAAAGAAGGAAGACGAGGACAAAAACTATATCCATCGCGAACGCCGGGTCTCTTCGATGCGTCGTGCGATCCATCTGCCCGACGTCGATCCGCAAAAGGTCAAAGCCAAACTCGATGACGGTGTGTTGAACATCACCGCGGAAAAAACCGAAGTGCAAGACAAAGGTTACGTGGTCGATGTTGAGTGATGCTTCAGGGCCTCGGCCCTGAAGTTTTTTGTGAAGGAGGAAAAAAACAGCCCATGAATCCTGAAAACATGACCCAGAAGATGCGTGAGACGGCCCAGGAGGCACAATCGGTCGCTTTGCGCATGAACCAACAGAACATCACGCCCGAGCATTTCCATCTCGCCATGCTCACGATTTCGGACTCCCTCGTCGTGGAGATCATCAAGAAGATGGATGTCGATGTCGGCGCCTATCGCGAGAGAGTCCGTGAATTCGTCGAGAAGAACCCGACTGTAGAGAACGCAAGCGAGATGTACATGTCGCGTGAAGCCAGCCGGCTTCTCCTCAAGGCCGAGGATGTGATGAAGAAGTTCAAAGACAACTATCTCTCCCTAGAACATCTCTATATCGCTCTTCTCGGCTTGAAAGAGGCTGAAAGCCAAAAGGTCTTCGAAGAATTCGGCATCGACGAGAAGAAGTTCCGTGACGCTCTAAGGGCGGTGAGGGGGGATCGCAACGTGACAAGTGACAATCCCGAGGCTTCCTACAACGTGTTGGAAAAATACGGAAGAGACCTGGTGCGGCTCGCCAAGGACGGCAAGCTCGATCCCGTCATCGGTCGTGATGCGGAAATCAGAAGAGTTATCCGCATCCTCTCGCGCCGCACCAAGAACAACCCTGTCCTCGTGGGCGAGGCCGGCGTGGGAAAGACCGCTATCGCCGAAGGATTGGCACAGCGCATCGTCAAGGGCGATGTGCCCGACGGTCTGAAGGAAAAGACCATCTTCGCTCTCGACATGGGCGCGCTCGTGGCCGGGGCGAAATACCGTGGCGAATTCGAAGAACGCTTGAAGAGCGTCCTGAAAGAGGTCGCCGACTCCGACGGACGGATCCTGCTTTTCATCGACGAGCTGCATCTCATCGTCGGCGCGGGCAAGACCGAAGGAGCGATGGACGCCGGCAACATCCTGAAACCCATGCTCGCCCGCGGCGAGCTCCACTGCATCGGGGCGACGACCTATGACGAATACCGGAAATACATCGAGAAGGACGCCGCTTTGGAGAGGCGTTTCCAAGTCGTCATGATCGATGAACCTTCTGTCGAGGACACCGTCAGCATCCTCCGCGGCATCAAGGACAAGTTCGAGATCCACCACGGAGTCCGCATAAGCGACCAGGCTATTGTCGCCTGCGCGGAACTCTCCCACAAATACATCAGCGACCGGTTCCTCCCCGACAAGGCCATCGACCTCATGGACGAGGCCGCGGCCCTGATCCGGACGGAGATCGACTCCATGCCGAGCGAGCTCGATGAACTGCAGCGGAAACTCCTGCAGCTCGAGATCGAAGAGACTTCCCTCAAGAAGGAAAAGGACGCCCAGTCGAAGAAACGTCTCGAGAAGCTCGAAGAAGAGATCCGGTCGTTGAAAGAGAAATACGACACTTTGAAGGCCCAATGGGAGCGTGAACGTTCGGGGCTCACCGACGTGAAGAGATTGAAACAGCGAATCGAGGACATCAACCGTGAAATCGACGAAGCGAGCCGGAACTACGACCTCGAGAAACTCGCCAAGTTGAAATACGGAGATCTTCCCGAAGCCGAGAAAGCGCTCGAAAAAGCCAAGAAAGAAGAAAAGACCGAAGACAAGAAACTGATCAAGGAAGAAGTCTCGGAAGAAGAGATCGCCGAAATCGTCTCCCGGTGGACGGGCATCCCCGTGAAACGGCTCGTCGAGAGCGAAAAGGAGAAACTCCTCAACCTCGACGAACAACTGCATCGCCGCGTTGTCGGTCAGAATGAGGCCGTGAAGAGCGTGGCCGATGCGATCCTGCGCGCCCGGGCGTTCTTGAAGGATCCGAGAAGACCCATCGGCACCTTCATCTTCCTCGGGCCCACGGGCGTGGGCAAGACGGAACTGGCCAAGACCCTCGCCGAAGCGCTCTTCGATTCCGAGGACCGGATGGTCCGCATCGACATGAGCGAATATCAAGAACGCCACACGGTCGCGAGACTCATCGGGGCGCCGCCGGGCTATGTGGGCTATGAAGAGGGCGGCCAACTCACCGAACAGGTGCGAAGGAAGCCCTACAGCGTCATCCTCTTCGATGAGATCGAAAAGGCCCATCCGGAAGTCTTCAACACGTTGTTGCAGATTTTCGATGACGGACGGCTGACGGATGCCAAGGGGAGAGTCGTCAATTTCAAGAACACCGTCATCATCATGACGAGCAATATCGGCAGCGACCTCCTTCTCGAAGGTCTCGATGATGCCGGCCGGATCAGGTCCGATGTCGAAAAAGAGGTCTTCGACCTCCTCCACAAGCATTTCAAGCCCGAATTCTTGAACCGTATCGACGACACCCTCCTTTTCAAACCCTTGACGGAAGAGGAACTGATGGCAATCATCGATTTGCAGATCAGGGATTTGAATGTGCGGCTGAAGGACGAAGACATCAGGGTCAGCCTCACCAAGGAGGCGAAGGAGCACGTCCTCTCCGAAGCCTATTCGCCGCAATATGGTGCTCGCCCGATGAAACGTTTCCTGCAGAAGAATCTCGAGACGGAACTCGGTCGGGAAATGATCAAGGGGCACATCAGACCGAACACCGAGATTGAGGTCGATATCGAGAACGGCCGATTCGCTTTCCGACAATCATTTGTCTCTTGAAGCACCCGCAGGGGTGCTTTTTTCTAGGGGTGATTGGTACGGATAGATGGTTGTGTTATAATGTTTTTGGTTAGCGTTTCCAGCAAAACATTACTGAGCGAGGTGGCCTATGCGAATACGGAAACACCCGATTCTGAGTTTCCCCGAAAAGGACTCGGTGCCTTTCTATTACAACGGGAAGAAACTCTACGGCATCGAGGGCGACACCATCGCGAGCGCCCTGCATGCGAACGGTGTGAAGAAACTCAGCGAAAGCATCAATCTCAAGCGACCGCGCGGATTCTATTGCGCGATTGGCAATTGTGCTTCTTGCGATATGGAAGTCGACGGGAAGACCAATGTGCGAACTTGCATCACGCCCCTGAAAGCGGGCATGGAAGTGAAGACACAGAGAGGGAAGGGGCGTTTGCATGGTAACTAGCGAATGCGTCATCGTGGGCGGTGGGCCCGCGGGCCTCTCCGCGGCCAAGGAACTCTTGGAAGCCGGTGCTCGTGTCACCATCATCGACCGGAACGAGCGCCTCGGCGGACAACTCATCAAACAGACCCACATGTTTTTCGGCAGCGAGAAACAATACGCGTCTCACAGAGGAATCGACATCTTGGAATATCTAGTGAACGACCTCGCCCCTTATGGCGACAGACTGGAAATCCGCACCGGGACGACGGTCGCCGCCATCTATCAAGACAAGGTCCTCGGCTGTCTCAAGGACGAAAAATACTTCAAGATCAAAGCCGAAAGCGTCATCATCGCCACGGGAGCCAGTGAAAAAGCGCTCCCCTTCGAGAATAACGACCTTCCGGGCGTCTATGCGGCGGGAGCCGTGCAGACCCTCATGAACGAATACGGCATCAAACCGGGGCAGAAGGTCCTCATGGTCGGCAGCGGAAACATCGGCCTCATCGTCGGCTATCAACTTTTGCAGGCCGGTATCGAGGTGAAAGCCCTCGTCGAGGCGGCCGACCGCATCGGAGGCTATCTCGTGCACGCCTCGAAGATCCGCCGTCTGGGCGTGCCCGTATTGCCCAAGACTTCCATCAAGCGAGCCATTGGTGAAGATGCCGTCGAAGCGGCGGAGATCTGGTCGCTGGATGAGAACTGGCAGGGTATTCCCGGAACGGAGAAGAAACTCGATGTCGACACCATCTGCATCGCCGTCGGCCTGTCACCCCTGACCGAACTCTTGCAACAGACCGGGGTCAGAGTCGAATACGTCCGGGAACTCGGCGGGAATGTCCCCTTGTTGGATGAAGGCTATCGCACGACGGTGGACAAAGTCTATGCCTGCGGCGATGTGGCCAATATCGAGGAAGCGAGCAGCGCCATGGTGGAAGGACGCATCACCGGCATACACGCCGCAAGGGATCTCGGCCACGAAGTGGAAAACGCCGGTTTCCGCATCAAGGCCCTGCAACACGAGTTGTATGATTTGCGCGGCGGACCGCCGGGCGAGAAGGTGCGTCAAGGCATCAAGAAGCGGGAGGTGTTGGCATGATTGAGCAAGACGGCA
The DNA here is from genome assembly GCA_003568315.1 of Mollicutes bacterium. GTDB lineage: Bacteria > Bacillota_I > Bacilli_A > Izemoplasmatales > Izemoplasmataceae > T1SED10-81. Next base: position 14,721 of record PWYL01000059.1, read on the forward strand.
TCGCGAGCGAAAACATGGTGAAAGCCGAATTCCCGACCCAAGAGGAACTAGAAAGACCGAAAGCCGTCATCGAATGCTACAAACGGATACCTTGCAATCCTTGTGAGACGAGTTGTCCGTTTGACGCCATAACCGTCGGCGAGGACATCAACGACCGCCCCGTGATCGATTTCGACAAATGCACGGGCTGCGGCATCTGCGTCTTCAACTGTCCGGGGCTCGCCATCACGGTGTTCCAGATTAATGATGACGAGGTACTCATGAAGATCCCCTACGAGTTCCACCCCCTCCCCGAAGAAGGGGACGATGTGCACGTCGTGAACCGTGCGGGCGAGAGGATCACCAAAGGAAGAGTCCACAAGGTCCAAGCGGGCAGAAGACAGAACAAGACCGCCCTCATCCATTTGTCCGTCCCGGCCGACTATCTTTATGACGCCATCACGATCGAGGTGATTCCCTTTGAAGAATGAAGACATCGTCATCTGCCGTTGTTCGGACGTGACGTTGGCGGACCTCTATGAACTTTTCGAGCAGGGCTACGACAATTTCGAGGAGTTGAAACGCATCGCCCGCGTGGGCATGGGACCCTGTCAAGGGAACACCTGCGCGAAGATGATCCAATGGGAGATCGCCAAATACTTCGATAGGCCTCTTGAGGCATGCGCCATCAAGAACATCCGTCCTTTCACGATGGGTGTCAAACTGCAAGCGATCAAGGAGGCGGCCGAAGATGAGGACTAGAGCGGACTATGTCATCGTCGGCGGCGGCATAAGTGGCGCGGCCATCGCCTACAATCTCGCCAAAAAGGGCGAAACAGACATCGTCGTGATCGAGAAATCCTACATGACCGCGGGCGCGACCGGTCGTTGTGGCGCCGGTGTGCGCCAACAATGGGGCACGAAGATGAACTGCACCATCGCGAAGATGGCAATCGAGTTTTTCGAGAACGCCGAAGAGATCCTCGACTATGACGGCGACATCGAGTTCAAGCAAAGGGGCTATCTCGTCGTCGCCTCCAACAAGGACGAAGACGAGCAGTTCGCCAAGAATGTCGCTCTGCAGAATTCCTTGGGCATCCCGACGAAACATCTCACCCCGAAGCAAGCGCAAGATATCGTTCCCCATCTGAACACCGAGAACATGACCAGCGCGACATTCTGCGCGACGGACGGACATCTGAACCCCTTCACGATGACGGATGCCTATTACAAGGCCGCAAGAAGGCTCGGAGTAAAGATCCATACCGGCACGTCCGTCGAGGACATCGTCGTCGAGAACGGTCGCGTGCAAGCCGTCGTCACGGACAAGGGCACCATCAAGACCGATGTCGTCATCAATGCCGCCGGCGGCTATGCCAAACAGATCGGCGATATGGCCGGCGTCGACATCCCCGTCTTCAGCCAGAACCGAGAGATTCTCGTCACAGAACCCGTGGAACCCTTCCAAAACCCGATGGTGATTTCTTTCTCGAAGAACATCTATTGCCAACAGGTGCCTCATGGAGCTTTCATCATGGGTCGAGGCGACGATCGTGAGCCCGGTCTGTCGACGGAATCGACATGGCGTTTCCTCGACGAGATGGCCAAGACCGCCGTGGGCCTCTTGCCGCCGCTCGGAGAACTCCGTGTCATACGGCAATGGGGCGGTCTCTACAACATGAGTCCCGATCGTCAGCCCATCATCTCGGGCACCGACGAGGTCCAAGGCTTCTACATGGCCTGCGGGTTCAGCGGCCACGGTTTCATGTTCGCGCCGATGACGGGTCTGCTCTTGAGCGAACTCATCCTCGGTGAAGAAACGACCGTCCCCATGGATGAACTCGCGCTTTCCCGCTTCGACGGCAAGGACCTCGAAGCGTATGAAACCAGCGTCGTCTAAGTCTCTAATATGAATGAGGAGAAACGACCATGGAAACCTATCCCTACCGCCATGAACCGCTCACCGATTTCACCCGGGAAGAGAACTACGAAAAATACAAGGAAGGCTTGAAGATTGTCGAGACCGATCTCGGCAAAACCTATCCGCTCGTCATCGGCGGCGAGCGTGTGAAAAGCGAAGAGACGAAAGTCTCCTTGAATCCTGCGAATCACGAGGAAGTGGTCGGCATCATCCACCAGGCGAGTGTGCAGGATTGCAAGAAAGCGATGGCCGTGGCCCTCTCGACATTCGAGACATGGTCGCGCGTCGATCCGATGTTCCGTGCGGATGTGCTCTTCAAATCGGCGGCGATCCTCCGCCGCCGGCGTTTCGAGTTCGCGGCAATCCTCACGAAGGAGGCCGGTAAGCCCTACTCGGAGGCCGATGCCGATGTGGCCGAGGGAATCGACTTTTTGGAGTATTACGGAAGAGAGATGCTAAGGATCCGTGAGAAGGGCAAAGAGGTTCTCTCCCGCAGGAACATCGAACGGAACGAATACCGTTTTCTCCCCTTGGGTGTCGGTGTCGTCATCACACCGTTCAATTTTCCCTTGGCTATTCTCACAGGTATGACGAGTGCGGCCGTCGTGACCGGTAACACTGTGCTTTTGAAACCCGCGAGCACAACCCAGACCATCGCCTACAAGATGCTCGAGGTGTTCGAAGAGGCGGGACTTCCCGACGGTGTCGTCAATTTCGTGCCCTGCGAGGGGAAAGAGGCCGGCGACTACATGGTGAAGCATTCGAAAACCCGTTTCGTGAGTTTCACCGGCAGCAAGGATGTCGGGGTGAAAATCTATGAGAATGCGGCCAAGGTCCGGAAAGGACAGATCTGGTTCAAGCGCGTCATCGCCGAGATGGGCGGCAAGGGAGCCATCATCGTCGATGAGGATGTGGACGTCGAAGAAGCCGCGGACATCCTCATCAAGAGCGCCTTCGGCTTCAGTGGGCAAAAATGCAGCGCGGCGACCCGCGCTTTCGTCCATGAGAGCCTCTATGATGACTTCCTCGCGACACTGAAGCTCAAGACGGAAAAACTCAAAGTGAACGATCCCGAAACGTCTTCGACCTTCATGGGTCCCTTGATCGATGAAATTGCCTTCAAGAAGGTCATGTCCTACATCGAGAAAGGCAAGGAGGAAGGGACGCTCCTCACCGGCGGACGGGGTGACGATTCCAAAGGCTATTTCGTTGAACCGACGATCTTCACCGACGTGAAGCCGAAAGGAAGCATCATGCAAGAGGAGATTTTCGGTCCCGTCCTTTGCGTGAACAAGTTCAAAAAGTTCGAGGATGCGATCCGCAAGGCCAACGACACCGAGTACGGCCTCACGGGCGCAATCCTTTCGAAAAACCGCGAGCATCTCGAGATGGCCCGGCGGGATTTCCATGTCGGCAATCTCTATTTCAACCGGGGCTGTACCGCGGCCATCGTCGGGTACCAACCCTTCGGCGGTTTCAACATGAGCGGCACGAACGCCAAGGCGGGCGGACCCGAATATCTCACGCTCCACATGCAGGCCAAGACGGTGACCGAACAGTACTGAGTCCTTTCCGCAAGGCCTTCATCGACAGAAAAAGTGTTGTTATAGCAACACTTTTTTTGTTATGATAGGGTTGATTGGACGTGATGGTATGCGAATCAGCCTCGCGAAGCTCTTTTTTTCCTTCTTGAAGATCGGCGCTTTCACGTTCGGGGGAGGATATGCGATGATCCCTCTTTTCGAACGCGAGTTCGTCAAACGCTACGGCTATCTCGACGAAGACGAGTTCTATGATGTGCTCGTCATTTGTCAGTCGCTGCCCGGGGTCATCGCCATCAATTTCAGTGTTTTCATCGGCATCAAGCTCCGGGGCAAGGTGGGCGGCTTCGTCGCCGGTCTCGGGGTGGCCCTTCCTTCTTTCCTCATCATCCTCGTCATCGCCGCCTTCCTTTTCGCCTACATCGAGAACCCTTACGTCGAAGCGGCCTTCAAAGGGGTGCGGGTCTCGGTCATCGCCCTCATCTTCACTGCGGGCTTCCGTCTCTTCAAACAGAACAAGCACCTTTTCGGCGTCTTCATGGCGGTCTTGACCTTTGCGCTTGTCGCCATGGTGCGCTTGCACCCTTTCTTCGTGATTCTCGCCATGGGCGCTTTCGGCTACATCACGACGAAAGTCGGGGAGGTGGTGCGCCATGCTTCTCATTAAGCTCTTCTTCACGTTCTTGGGCATCGGCGCGGTCGCTTTCGGCGGGGGATATGCGATGTTGCCGCTATTTGAGAGGATGATCGTCGAACAGCACGGCTGGTTGGACAGGTCCCTCTTTTTGGACATGATCGCCATCAGCCAGATGACACCCGGTCCCATCGCCATAAACAGCGCCACTTTCATCGGTTTCCAGATCCAAGGCGTCATCGGGGCGCTTGTGGCCACGATCGGCATGATCACGATTCCCGTCATCCTCATCTCGCTCGTCAGTGTCTATCGGGAACCGTTCAAGAACTCGAAAGTCGTCCAGGCGATCTTCACGGGCTTGCGGCCGGCCTTGGTCGGACTCATCTTCGCGAGTGTCTTCTCGTTGGCCAGGGATGCCGTTTTCGACCTCTGGGGACTCATCCTTTTCTTCGTCTTTTTTGGCCTCCTTGCCGTTTTCCGCATCCACCCCATCCTCGTGATTCTCATTTCCGCCGTTTTGGGCTTGATTATTTACGCATAGAGGCATACAATAGTCCACATGACACATGTCGGTCTTAAGGTGTGTGGCCATGAAAAAGATCCTTGGGATTCTCAAGAAGGTATTCACGGGGACTTACGCCCGCGGGTTCGTATCAATCTATCTCGTCGCAGCGGTTGTCGGCGCGACGCTTTTGAAATTGCCCGTGAGTGTGCAAAGCGGGGTCGAGCTTTCGTGGGTCGACGCGCTCTTCGTCTCGGCGAGCGGTCTATCCACGACAGGACTCACGCCTGTCGTGGTGAAGGACACGTTCACCATATTCGGACAGACCGTACTCGCCTTCATCATCCAGTTCGGTGGTATCGGTCTCATCATGATGGTCGCGATATTCTGGCTCGCTGTCCGGAAAAAGATCGGTTTCCGCGAACGCGGGATGATGATGACAGACCAGAACCAGCTCTCCCAAGAGGGAATCGTCCGGTTTGTGCGGAATGTGCTCATCGTCATCTTCACAATCGAGATTATCGCTTTCACAATCATGAGCGGATACCTCTTTTTTTCAGGGACTTTCGCTCTTCGCGAGGCCTTGTTCCAGTCTTTCTTTTTAACGATCTCGCTTTTCACGAACGCCGGTTTCGACATTGCCCCCGGGGCGGACAGTTTCGCGATGTTCGCCAATGACTATTTCATGCAGACACTCGCGATGAGTCTCATGTTCATGGGAGCTATGGGTTTTTGGCCTTTGGCCGAGCTGAAGGAGTTCGTCGTCGCCAAGATGAACGGTGAAAAATTCAAGTTCTCGATATTTGTGAAGCTTCTCGTCGGACTTCACCTTTCCATCTGGCTTTTGAGCGCTTTATTGCTTTTTGTCGTGGAACGGGGAGATTTCCTCGCTGGAAAAGGTTTTTTCGAAGGTCTCTATTACACACTCTTCATGTCCTTGACGACAAGGAACGCCGGATTTTCGACGATGGATGTCGGCGATTTTTCATCGTCGACGCATGTCCTCTTTGTCATGTTGATGTTTTTGGGCAGCTCCCCGAACAGTGCCGGGGGAGGTATCCGCACGACGACACTCTTTGTGATTCTTCTTACGTTGCGCTCCTTCGCGAGAGGCTACGACCAGATCGTCTTCCGGGAACGATCCATCAAGGCGGAGACCATCCGGAAAGCATTCATCGCGCTCGTCATGGCCGGGTTCCTGGTTGTCACGGGGACGTTTCTTCTCACCATCTTCGAGAATCACTCCACAAAAGAGATCGTCTTCGAGGTCACGAGCGCTTTCGGGACGACGGGGCTTTCATTGGGCGTGACCGCTGACAGTGCGACGAGATGGGTTTCGAAACTGGTGCTCGTGTTTGTCATGTTCGTCGGTAGGGTAGGCGTGGTAGCTTTCCTCTTGATGTTCCGTCCGGAAAGGAAAATCAAGGGCTATGTGCAGTATCCGGAAATGGATGTCATCGTTGGGTGAGAACCGGGTGTTTTCTCCGTATGGTATAATGGGATGGAAGGAATAGGGAGAGGATGGCAACATGGAACGTGTCAAAGTGATCGGAGCCGGCCTCGCCGGAAGCGAGGCCGCCTACCAGCTCGCCAAAAGGGACATTCCCGTGACGCTTTGCGAGATGCGTCCGAAAAAGATGACCCCGGCCCACCAGACGGGGCTTTTCGCCGAGCTCGTCTGTTCGAACTCTCTGCGGAGCGACAGACTCAAAAACGCCGTCGGCGTCCTCAAAGAAGAGATGCGTTTGTTCGATTCTCTGATCATGAAAGCCGCCGGAGAGACGAGAGTCGCCGCCGGCGGGGCACTCGCCGTCGACAGGACGAAATTCGCGAATAAAGTGACCGATACGCTCAAGAACCATCCGCTCGTCACGGTGCGTCAAGAAGAAATCGAAAGGATTCCCGAAGATGGCTACACCATCGTCGCTTCGGGCCCTTTGACGGAAGGGGCCCTCGCCGAAAGCATAAAAGCGCACACCAAGGACGAAGGTCTTTTCTTCTTCGACGCCGTGGCGCCGATCGTCACCGCGGATTCCATAGACCAGAAGAAATGTTATCGGAAGAACCGCTATGAAGAAGGGGAAGGGGACTATCTGAACTGCCCCATGACAAAAGCGGAATACGATCTGTTCTACCACACCCTGTTGAAAAGCGAGACGGTCGGACTGCGCGAGTTCGAAAAGAAGGTCTTCGAGGGCTGTGTTCCCATCGAGACCCTCGCGAGAAGAGGAAAGGACACCCTCCGGTTCGGACCCTTGAAACCGGTCGGGCTCGAAAAAGACGAAGACCACGAGCCCCACGCCGTCGTGCAACTGCGCCAAGACGATGCGCGCGAGGTCCTCTACAATCTGGTGGGCTTTCAGACCCGGCTCACGCATCCGGCACAACGCGAACTCATAAGGACGATCCCCGGCCTCGAGAACGCGGAGATCGTCCGCTACGGCGTCATGCACAAGAACACCTTCTTGAATGCTCCCCGTCACCTCAAGAGCACCTATCAGAGCAGACACGACGAGAAAGTCTTTTTCGCCGGACAGATCACCGGCGTCGAAGGCTATGTCGAGAGTGCCGCGAGCGGCTTGGTCGCCGCCTTCAACATGGCCCGTCTCATCCAGGGGAAAGAACTTGTCGCTTTCCCGAAGACGACCGTGACAGGAGCGCAGGCCGACTATATCGCAATGGCCGATCCGGGCCGTTTCCAACCGATGAATGCCAACTTCGGCCTTTTGCCCCCTTTGCAGTATCGTCTTCCCAAGCCGGAAAGGAAGAAGGCCTACGCCGAAAGGGCGCTCGATGCCATGCGGGCCTTCCGGAGTGAACATGATGCGTGATGAAGTCCTGATCGGCGAATTCGAGGATTATCTCTTGGGCATCAGACGCTACAGCGAGGCCACCGCCAAGGCCTACACCCACGACATCGGCGAGCTTCTCGCCTTTTTGCGGCGGGAGGATTTCGCCGGTCTGACAAAGGTCTCCCCGCGCATCGCGAAGTTCTATGTCGGTGAACTCGCCGGGCGTTTCGAGCCCGCGAGTGTCGCGAGGAAAATATCCACACTCAGATCCTTCTATCGTTTTCTCGTCGATGAAGGACATATGGAGACCCACCCTTTTCTCGAGGTGAAGATTCCCAAAGTGAAAAGACGGTTACCCCGTTTCGTCTATCCCGAGGACATCGAAGAAGTCTTCGCTTCCATCGACAGAACGACCGACAAAGGCAAACGCAATCTGACCCTTTTGGAGCTTCTCTACACGAGCGGCATCCGCATCGGCGAATGCGTGCAAGTGAAGACGCGTGATGTTTCCTTGGAAAAAAGAACTCTCATCGTCCACGGAAAAGGCGGAAAGGACCGGATCGTACCCCTGGGAGAGAGGTTCGTCGACACGTGCCGGGACTATCTCCTTTCGGCCAGGAAGAATATCATGAAGAAAAAGGACCACCCCCATCTCTTCGTGAATCTCCGGGGAGACCCTGTGACTGCACGCGGGGTGCGCCACATCCTCGATTCCCTCCTCAAAGAGGCCGGAAGCATCCTCGAACTGAAACCGCACACGCTCAGACACACCTTCGCTTCGCACATGCTTTCACGGGGCGCGGACATGCGGAGTGTGCAGGAGATGCTCGGACACGAACACATATCGAGCACCCAGATCTACACACAGATCACGAAAGAGGATCTGAAGGCGCGCTACCTCGAAGCGCATCCGCGGGCGAAGAAGAAATGATGCATGTCCAAATCATAGCCGTAGGGAAAATCAAGAAAGAGCCCATTCGCGAAGCCATCGCCGAATATGAGACCCGGCTGACTGCCCAGATGAAGGTGGAAGTGACGGAAGTCGCGCCGGCCCGACTTTCTTCCGATCCTTCACAGAAAGAAATCCAAAAAGCCAAGGAAAAAGAGGGCGAAGCACTCCTCGCCAGAGCCTCCGCAGGCTACAAGGTGGCCTTGGACCAACGAGGCAGGATGACAGACAGCGAATCCTTCGCCCGTCTTTTGCGTGATGTGCGCGATTTCCGGGGTGGCCGCTTCGTCTTTTTCATCGGTGGCTCACACGGTCTTTCGCGTGAAGTGCGAAAGACGGCCGACCTTGTCCTCTCGTTCTCGAAGATGACCTTTCCGCACGAGCTTTTCCGTTTGATCCTTATCGAACAATTATACCGAGGCATGAAAATCCTCCAAGGTGCGGCATATCACAAATGACCGGAAAGGACCCCCCCGGGGTCAGGATGATATTTTCGTTTCCGGACATTCCACCTGCATGATCACCCCCCAAAAACCGCAACCGGCGGTTTTATGTTTGCCCGCTCAGATTCCCGCTTGTCGGTTTTACGCTTTCTCACATGCCGTGATCAACCAAGAATGCATCCAATACATCATGTTGGAAACGGTCGGGAAACCCGAAGTTTTTGTTTCGGATGAAAGCCTCATGAGCGGAAATACTTTCTTCGCACCTCTTTTATTCTTTGCCACTTTTTGGTAGAATTTACAAGACAGCGTTCGCATCTATGGGGGGTCATGCATGAGATGATGTTCAAAACCTTGTTGAAACCTCGGACGGCTCTGATTTTGATGTTCTTGATCCTTTTCGCGATGGCCTTCTTTTTTGACGATGCATCAACGATCTATCATGGCTATATCGCCATCTTGAAGAGTCCGAGCATCCTGATAAGCGACTATCTGGAGATCGGCGGCTTGGGTGCAACGCTTTTTAATGTCGCCACCATCCTCCTCATCAACGTCATCATGATCAGTTTCTTGAAAACGAAGATGTCCGGACCCGTTTTCGCCGGCATTTTGACGATCGCCGGCTTTTCTTTCTTCGGCAAGAACATCTTCAACACCATCCCCATCTATGTCGGGATATATCTATATGCCCGGTTGCAGAAACTCGACTTCAAATCCTTCCTCATCGTCGTGCTTTTCTCGACGGGTATCTCGCCTGTCGTCAGTTTCATGATCTTCGGGATCGACTGGTCGGGATGGTTCCGATTAGCCCCCTTTTGGAACTATTGGATAGGCATCCCCGCGGGTGTCCTCGTCGGCATTTTCACGGGGTTCGTCCTGCCGGCGCTTTCCGCCCACACGATCCGCTTCCACAAAGGCTACAACCTCTACAATATCGGGTTCGCGATGGGAATCCTCTCCATGCTCTTTTCCGCCCTGTTCAGAAGTTTCCGGGCCATCGATCTCGACCAGGGTGGCCCCACGAGCGAAGCGTACCATGCGGAGTTGATGGTTCTGACGATCGTTTTGTCACTCATCTTCATCGCCATCGCCTACATCAACGATCCGCGGGTGCACAAGAAGTACATCGGGCTCATGAAGTCGTCGGGGAGACTCGTTTCGGATTTCATCCGTGATTACGGCCGCAGCGTATCCATGCTCAATGTCGGCATCATGGGACTGCTTTGCGCACTGGTGCTATGGCTCCTCGGGTTCGAGATCAACGGACCCATGATGGGCGCCATTCTGACGGTGATGGGTTTCGGCGCTTTCGGAAAGCATCCCAGGAACTGTCTTCCGGTGATGCTTGGGGCCTATCTCGCAGTCGTACTCACCGACTACACTTTCGATGGCATCGGGATGATGATCGCCATACTCTTCGTGACGGCCGCTTCCCCCATCGCGGGCCGTTACGGCGTGCTCATCGGCATTTTGGCCGGTTTCATCCACGTGGCCATCACACCGTTGGCTCTCGTGTTCCAAGAAGGCGGCTTCAACCTCTACAACAACGGTTTCGCCGCCGGCTTCGTGGCGGCCTTGATGGTTCCGTTCCTTGAAGCGCTGACCAAGAAGAACAATGAGGAGGAAGAGGAATGAAGAGACAAGAAATCCGCATTCTCACAATGATCATCCGCGAATTGAGCCTTGTGATGTTGATGAACAATCACGACACGTTTTCCGTCACCCTCGAGAAACGCCCCAAGGAGACCCGGTTCATCCTGAAGACGGACACCCTCGCCGACGAGTTGTTGACGCGCATGCAAGAAAAAGTGAACCGGGAGCGGGAAATGGAGGTGGAAACCTACGGCTGGGAACTCGTGGGTGATGTCGATAAGCAAAGCGAATTCGAGATTCTCGGGTTGTTGATCGACTATATGGAGGTTGAAGAGACGGATGGAGAAATGGTGCTCACTTTCGTGAGAAAAAGCATGTACAGAGAATGATTTCTCCGTCTCATCTTCTTTCTGGTTGATTAGATTGACACGGCCTTCACCATGGAATGTGAAAAAACAAACGATTCACCCATGTGCCCGTCTTGTTTTCAAGAGATATCACAGGGGGGATCGTTTTTGTATTACCGGAACACGAGAAAAAAATGCTCGCCCGAAAGACACGCAAGAAAACGTGGGTCCGGGGGCTTTTTTGTCCGGAGTGATACCTTGAAGAACGGAAAGGTCCTCTTGAGATGAGACTAGTGCGCTCACCAAAGACAGGGGGTTTTTGATGTTGCAAGGGAAAGTGGTGGACAGAAGTGCGTTCACTACTTACAATGATAGTGAGGGTAGATTGTTGTCCTCGAAAGCACTCGCGACAACCAAAGATGTCATGTATGCACCGGCATGCAGGAAAAGAAGTCGTCGCAACCAATACCCGTTCAAGAGGGGATTTGACTGCTCATGCCCAACATGAAACGAATCATGATACTTGTCCTGGTTTTGTTGTTTCTCGTGTTCGGCGCCACCGCCGGATACATCATCCTGCTTGATCTGAGTTTTGTGGATGCCCTCTATATGACCATCATCACCATCTCCACCGTGGGCTACACCGAAGTGGCCGAGATGACAAAAGCGGCCCAAGTTTTCTCCATCTTTGTCATCGTGACAAGTGTCGGTACGGTGGGATTCGTCATATCGCGGATCGGGGCGTTTTTCACGCGCGGCCATCTGAACGAAATCTGGAGGCGAAACAGAATGGAAAAGAACATCGAACATCTGAAAGACCACTATATCATCGCCGGATCGGGCGAGACCGGATTCTACATCATCCAACAGTTCCAAAACCGGGGGGTGCCCTTTGTCGTCATCGAGAAGGACTCCGAAGTCATTGAAGAACTGAAAGAGGCCGAAGTCGACCACATCGCCGGCGACGCGACCCATGAGGAGGTGTTGCGGCGTGCACACATCGAACGGGCGAAAGGACTCGTCGCGACCCTTTCCAAGGATGCGGACAACGTGTTCGTCGTGCTCACCGCCCGCCAGATGAACAAGAATCTGCATATCGTCGCCCGGGCCATCGACAAGAACGCCCACCAGAAACTCAAGCGGGCCGGGGCGAACTACACGGTCTCCCCGAACGAGATTGGCGGCAGGAAGATGGCCGCCATGATGTTGAAACCTTCGACGACGTATTTCATGGAAAACATCATCCACACGGAAGACATCACATTGGAACTCGAAGAGATCGAGATTTTTCCCAAATCCCGCTTGTGTCATAAAAGACTCGAAGAAGCGCGTATCTCCGACAGGACCGGCCTCATCGTCCTGGCGATAAAACATGATGAGGACGAAAAATTCCGTTTCAATCCCCGTGCCGAAGAAATCCTGTCGCCTCATGACAAGATCATCGTCATCGGCCAACAGGACCAGATTGACACCTTGAAAGACCTTGCCAAAGAACAGGCGGAATGACGATTCTTCATTCTGGAGAACAGATCATGGCAAGGACACATGCCGTCGATGCCGGATCTTTGTTTTCTATTGGTCACATCCCGTTTTTCCTTCGTCGGCATTTTTGTTTTCTAAAGACGGAGCTTTTGATAGAATGATTAACAGACCAGGATTGAATAGGAGGAAATCGCATGGAAGAACTTCTCATCGTCTTGAACAAGGATGAAGACACGCTCTCTTTCATCGACCTGGCAAAGAAAGAGGTCGTGAAGACCATCGAGACCGACCACAATCCGCATGAGATCGCCATCAGTCCCGACAAAAGACAAGCGTTTGTGACCTGTTCGCTCGGGAATGCGGTCGATGTGATCGACATCGAATCGATGGAAATCGCCGAAAGGATCACGGAGGAGGATTTCGCTTTTCCCCACGGGGTGGGGGTGACCACCTCCGGAAGACTCTACATTGCCTCGACCAAAAGCAGCATGATCCACATCTTCGATGCCTCGGATTACGAACTCTTGCGAAAATTCCCGACCTATCAGCACCTTTCGCACATGATCGAGTTCTCCCCCGACGAGAAAAGGGTCTATGTCCCCAACATCGGCAGCCACAACATCACCGTGATCGATGCCGAAAAGGACGAGATCCTCACCCACATCCCCGTCGGCAAGGGGCCCGAAGGAATCGCCGTCCATCCCGGAGGAAACGAACTCTATGTCGCGAACCAGCATGACGGCACCCTCTACGTGTTGGACACAAAGACCTATGAAACTCTGCATAAACGCCGTCTCGGCAGTGTCCCCGTCCGGCTCGTCTTCGCGAAAGACGGCAAATACGCCCTGGTGCCGAACAGGGAATCGGACGATGTCTCCATCATCGACACGAAACACATTGTAAAAGGGGAGACTCGACCTTGGGAGATCAAGCGGCTTCCCGTGGGGGTGTGGCCCGGCGGCACCGTCTTCAACGAGGATAACACGATCGCCTATGTCGCCAACAACAAGACCAATGACATCTCCATCATCGACATGCGGACCTTGAAAGAGAAAGGAAGGATCGAGGCGGGCATCCATCCTGATGGCATCGCCTATCTCAAACGCTGAGAATATGGTATAGTGAAAACCGTATGTGACCCTAGGTGAAAAGAGGTGTCCCCATGCAAATCCAAGAACTCGTTCGACCCGATGCGGGTCTCAGACGGTTGGTGGGGTTGTTTCGGGGAAGGCTCCACAAGATGAACCTCATCGAGAGGGAAGTCTCCCTTGCCGAAATCGAAGAAGACGCCCGTTCCCATTTCCAAGAGGGAAAAACCGTCTTCGGCGGCTATGCGGATGAAAGACTCGTCGCTTTCGCCGTCTTGAAACAAGAAGATTCCACCTACTGGCTCGATTGGCTCTTTGTCGATCCGGTAGAAAGAAGAAAGGGCCATGCGTCAAAACTTTTCGACCATTGTGAGCGTTTTGTGCAGGAAAAAGGCGAAGAGAAACTCTATGTATATGTGCACCCCGACAACGATCGAATGATCCGTTTCTTGCGCAAGAAAGGCTATGACGCTTTGAACCTCATCGAGATCACCAAGAAAGTAAAGACCAAAGGGAAAGAGATAGAGATTCTCGGCAACACCTACCGGTACTGAGAATGAAGAACGTTGCGGAGTTGTCACTCCAAACCGTGCAGAATCATCAAGCCCTCGGGTAGGATGGAAAACCACCTTCCTGCGGGTCTTTTATATGTCACCATAAAAGTGTTGAAACTACGCCTATTCGCCTATATAATAGGGATAAAGCGTGTTTGAGCCTTGGATGATCGCTGAACAAAGGACGTCATGAGCATACTCCACTTCATAGGGAAATGAGGAAAACGCATGTTGGAAGTCAAGGATGTGCAACTCCGCTACGGTGATTTCATCGCCGTGCACCACTTGGATTTCTCTATCAGACCGGGGGAAATCTTCGGGCTTTTGGGCACGAACGGCGCCGGGAAGACGACCACGTTCCGTGTGATCATGGGATTGCTCGAGCCGACCGAGGGCGAAGTCCGTTACTACGGTGATTCCGTCGGCTATCACAATGTCGACGAGATCGGCTACATGATCGAGGAGAGGTCCCTTTTGCCGAAGATGACGGTAAAGGAGTTCATCCTCTATATCGGGCAATTGAAAAGCATGCCGAAACCGCTCATCCTGGAGCGTTTGGACTATTGGCTCGAGTATTTCGATATCGTATCCTACAAAGACAAGAAAATCAAGGAACTCTCCAAGGGGAATCAACAGAAGGTCCAGTTCATGTCCCCCCTCATCAACGATCCGAAACTGCTTGTCCTCGATGAACCTTTTGCGGGACTCGATCCCATCAACACGGACCTCTTCGTGAAAGTGATCCGCGAGTTCCAAAAGCAGGGCAAGATGATCGTCTTCTCCTCCCACCAGCTCGATCATGTCGAATCTTTCTGTGAAAAGGTCGTCGTGTTGGAAAAGGGAGAGGTCATCATCCAAGGAGACATCAAGAAGGTCAAGGAGGATTTCAAGAAATTGACGATAAGCATCAACGCGGATGTCGATGTCGAAATCTTACAGGGGCTCGACGGCGTGTACCGCGTCATCGAGGACACAGACGCCATCAGGGTGAAAATTAAGTCGGACGAGTATGTGCGGGATGTTTTCGACTATGTGAAATCTTGCGACAACATCAGGAAATTCGACGTCGAACAGGCCAGTCTCAGTGAGATATTCGTGGCGAAAGTGGGTGGCGCTCGTGGCCAAGTTTAAATTCCTCATCATGCACGGTTTGAAGAGTCGGTTGCTCAAGAAGAGTTTCATCATCACGAACATCGTGTTGGGTCTTGTCATCGTGGGGCTTGTGAACGTGCCCTCGATCATCGATTTCTTTTCCGGTGAAGAAGAGATTGAAAGCCAACATGTGATGGTCGTCAATGACACGCACGACGATGCCTTTCCTTTGGAAGAGACACTTCTCGCCCATTTCAACCAAGCCTACGAACACGAACAGTACAAGGCTTACGAAGGTGATCTTGCGACATTCGATGATTTCTGGGAAACGGGAGATATCGACATTCTCCTCGTTTTCACGGGAGACCTGATCGCGCCGGATGTCGATGTCTACATCAAGGATGACGGTCACAGAAACCACATCCTCTCCAACATCCAGGTTTTCTTGAACGAATACCAAGACATACAATACGCGAACTACACCTTCATCGAAGCGCCCGATGTCGGCGATGATCCGGGAATGGACGACGAGACACGGATGTTCATCCAGGGCATCGTGAGCATTCTTGTCCTGCCGATGTTCATCCTCATCATCATCACGACACAGTTCCTCGGGGTTGACATCATCGAGGAGAAATCTTCCAAAGCGATCGAGACGATCATCTCCAGTGTACCCGCCAAGGTGCATCTCTTGTCCAAAATTGTCACCAACATCACCTTTTTGATTGTCCAATCCGTCATTTTCCTCGTTTTCGGCATTTTGGGAATCCTCATCAGTCATGCCATCCTGACCACGACCGACATCGAAGCGATGTCTCTGCTTGCAGAATTGGCCGAACGCATTCCGAACTGGCCCGGCATGCTCGCCTTCATGCTCGCTTTCATGATAGTGGGGACTTTGCTGTATCTTTGTCTGGCGGCCCTCATCGCCTCCATCGCGACGACACAGGAGGACTACCAGACGTTCCAGGCTCCGCTCATCTTCCTTCTTCTCGGCTCCTATTACATCGCCATTTTCCTCCCTATGCTCGGATTGGATTCCGTGGTCCAGGTTGCGGCCTATATTCCGTTTTTCTCCACCCTCATCGCACCCATCACCTATGCGACCGGTGTGACGGGTCTCATGGAAACAGTGCTCATCCTGATATTGACAGGAGCCTTCACGGTGCTTTTCATGTACTACATCGCTCCCATCTACAGGGTGGCGATCCTCTCATATGAAGAGACGAAATTCTTCAAACGCATAGCCTTCTATGTGAAAAAAGCCTTTGCCAAAAACAAGTAAGGGCTTATGGCCATTCCTGACGGCAATCAATATTCCCTGGTTACATAGCACTTATGGGACGGTGGGATGTTGGATTGCAGCCGTATTCGTTCCGGTGACTCTTTTCCCCCTCTTGATGCGGGAAGAGAGGACGTGAAATTGTTTTCCCGCTTTCTTCGTGTTACAATGCACATGTCACAAAATCATGGTTTCAGTACATTTCCATTAGACTGGCTCGCACCTACGCTTGCGTATGGACGAGCTTTTTTTGGTTCAAAAATCGAAAGGGGGAGTAACATGTTTACCAGACGTTTCGGCATCTTTTTGTTCTTTGTGTTGTTCATCACCATGCTTTCGGCTTGCGGCCAAGTGCCCGACATCCCGGACATCCCGGACATCCCGGGTATCGGTGAAGGGGAGGATGTCTCCGATGATATCACCCACGAGATGACTATCGAGTATGACCTGGCCACATACTCGCTCTATACCTCGATGCTAGACTATGAGGAGACAGAAGAGGAGTTCGCCGCCTATCTCGAGGACCAAGGTTACACATTAGCCGACGAGGAAGAGGTGGACAAATCGTTCTTCATCCAGTACGGAGACGGAACGAGTGCCGGTGGCGCAGTCTATGAGGAAGATGACTATTACCTCTATGTGTATATAACGGGGGACGCTGATGGCGCAATGGTCTATACCGTCGGTACGACCAAAGAGAATTATGAAGGCTACAAGGAAGGCGATCTGGACGAAGGCCAGTTGGACGATGAAGATAACGATGAAGATCCGGACGAGGATCCGGTTCCCGAAGAAGACACCGCCGAAGGGGAGGAGATCCCCGACTTGGACCGCCACCCCGGTGCCGTCATGGTCAGCCACACGAAAGTCGTTTTTGAAGATGAGACCGATTATTACATCGAATATCTTGTCGAAGGCGATTTGCGCGATGTGTTCGACTTTTATGAAGATGAACTCGAAGCGGCATGGGTGATTGACGACCAATGGTTCGTTGCGGGCGAAGGAGGACAGTTCATCGCCTATCTTGGTGATGCATATGGCCTCACGCTCGCCGTCGAGCTCGAAGACGAAGAGATGGACATCATCCGGATCCATGTCTATGCGAGCGAATACCACGATGACGAATGAGGGGATGTGAATCATGGACCGCTATCTCAAGCGCCGGGTGCGTCGCTATGTGCGAAAGGCCATCGTCTTTTTGGTCGTCATCGTGGCGGCACTCGTCTGGTGGTTGTTTTTCGCTTGATGGGTTTCTATGACATTTCGGACCATATATACGACAAAGATGTTCAAAGGCGTCGTGGCTGTTTTTGAACATCTTTTTGTTTCTTCTGTTCCATATTTCAGGTGGAGGCCGTTTTTTGCATTATCTTCTGTTTGTGGTACTTTGGAAATACAAAGACCCGATGCCGGCCAACCGTCCGCAAGTCCTATGAATATGAAAAAACGCCAAAGAAAGCGGTTGATGTCGGATTGACTTTGCAAAGGACAATTGAAGCGTGACTCAAAATCATAAGGGGGATTTTCTCATGTTACAGTTTTTGCAACGGGCAATGACGATTTTGGCGTTTGTACTCGCATCTTTTGCGATTGCGGGATGTGAGCTTTTGGATGAAGGGAAGACGGAGACGAAACCGATCGAGTTCCAAACCACGGACGAACATATCCAATGGCGTCATGAAGGCGAAGAAGAGTGGCAAGACCTCATCGCTTTGAGCGAACTCGAAGGCGATGACGGTATCAGCACTGTCGATGCGACCATCAACGAAGACGGCGAGCTGGTCCTCGAACTTTCCGACGGTGAGACCATCAATGTCGGAGAGATTCTCGGTGAAGACGGCCGCGACGTCGAGTTCCGTGTCGAAGACGAAGAAATCCAATGGCGCCATGAGGATGACGAATGGCAAAAACTCATCGCCGTTGCCGACCTTTCCGGTGACGATGGTCGTTCGGCCTATGAAATCTATCTCGACCACCATCCCGATTATGAAGGGGATGAGGAGACTTGGCTCTGCGATCTGGTGAACGGTCGCTTGGCGGACAAGGAAGAAGTCGTCGTGAGTTTCGACCTCGGAGAAGCACCCCTTCCTGAAAACTTCGAGCCCGAAATCACCGTGAAACGTTTCACGACCTTGGAACTTCCCGTCCCCACTTGGGACTATCATGCTTTCCTTGGGTGGTACAGCGGTTTCGAGGTGAATGATGCTCGCTTCACGAATGTGTCTCCCGTGATGGAAGACATCACACTGCAAGCGAAATGGGAATTCCAAGAAAGCCTCTGGATTGATGATTTGAACGCCGTCACGGATTGGGAAGAATACCGCGACATCCTCTTTGTTGAACAACTCGAATGGATCGACGAAGAAGGTCTCGCGGATTATGCGGTGCTTCGGGACATCCACGCCAACCGACCCTTCATTGACAAAGATGCTTTCGACGCCCTCTTTTCCGACGCCATGGCCTTCCGCATGGCCACGCGCGATGCCGTCGCTTATGCGAACGGGCTCGAAGAAGGGGATGCATTGGACCTCGAGAAACTCATCATGGACGTCCACACCGCTTTGGATGAAGGGGACCTGGACCACATCCATGGGTATCCCGTCGCCGAAGTCCTCACGCATCTCGAAAACATCCATGCGCATCTTTCAAAAGAAGAGGACCTTGAAGAGCTCGTCACCATGCTCGCCGCAGAAGAGATCACCCAATACAAAGACATCCTCGCCATCATCGACGACTATCTCCCCGAGGGCATCATCGTCGAAGAAGGCGACGACCTCCAAGTAGTAATCGATGCCGCCGATCCCGGCGATACCATCATCGTTGAGCCCGGCGTCTATGCAGGCGCTTTGGTGATCACAACAGCCGATCTCACCATCCGTTCTTCGCAGGGCGCGGCCGAAACCGTGATTGATGCGGAAGGCGAGAATCTGGCTCTCTCCATCGAAGCTTCGGACATCGTCTTCGAAGGTTTCACGATCGAGAATTGGGAGTTGACCGGTCTGACGATCACCGAGGTCCAAGACATCCGCATCAAAGACAACCACATCGAAGCCGGTGTCTCCTTTTTGAAGGGGGCCCTTTATCCTGTCTGGATCTGGGATGCCGAAAACATCGAATTTTCCAACAATACCGTGGTTGTACCGACGCATGACCTGTATGGTTCCTACGGCATAGTTTTCGAGGGAGTTTCCGATTTCAACGTTTCCGGAAACACCTTCATCGGCGGTGAATACCCAGACGATCAATATGAAAGCCATGTGGGCATTCTTGTATACAACTACCTTGATGATGCCATGGAAGGCGGCATCATCGAGGGTAACACCTTCGCTGGTTTCGAATACGCCATGCAGATCGCACTCTTTGAGGATTATGACGTTCTCGACCTCGTTGTGAAGGACAACCATCTCCAAAACAACGATTACGGCGTGGAATTTGTGGATTGGGACTATGCCGGCGCCACCGTGACCTTTTCCACCTTCGCGGGAAACATTTTTGAAGCGAACGGAATCGATGTCATCGACAACTCGGAACATGCCTTCGACCTTGAGGCGATTCTCGCCGAGAACACCTTCATCCCTGAGGCCGTTGTGGAAGAGAATCGTATCTGGCGAGCACCCGCGACCCATACGGTGGAAGATGGGGACGACCTCCAAGCGGCAATCGATGGAGCGGCTTCCCGTGACATCATCGAAGTCGGTCCGGGAACCTATGAAGGCGCCTTGACCATCGATACGGAAGAGCTTTCCATCATCGCGGTCGATGGTGCCGAAGCGACCACGATCGATGTTGAAGGAGCAGAAGTCGCCATCCGGATCACCGCCGCGAATGTTGTCTTTGAGGGTTTCAGCGTCACGAACTGGAGCGAGAACTACGGTGTCGGCATCTATGTCGATGCCGCGGATGGGGTAAACATCAGTGAAAACACCATCAATATGATGGACAAGGGGACCGCCATCATGGTCACGGATTCTTCCGACACCCTGATACAAAACAACACGATCCCCGGTTTCGACGTTCCCGACCACGGCGCCTATACGGGTATCTATCTAAGGAACTATGACGATGAACCCATGGTGGGGACCACCATGCAGGAAAACACCATCGAGGGCGTCCAGGCGGGCATTGTGATCGATGGGTTGCATGACAACGACATCGTCGATATCGTCCTCACGGACAACCATCTGGAGGAGAACCTCAAAGGGGTGTTCATCAATGCTTCTTCGCCCCTAGACATCACCATCGAGTTCAGCCAATTCACCGGCAACCATTTTGCACATAACGACATCCAAATGCTGCACGAGGAAGACCTCGATTTCGACCTCGATGCGATACTTGCCGATAACACGTTCACACCCGAATCGATCGTGGATGGAAACGCCATCGTCCCCGATGAAGAGAACGATGGATGAATCCGACTCCCCTTTCCATCCAAGAAAGGATTGTCGAATATAGCCCCATCGCTTTATCGATGAGGCCTGTCGCTTTCACACAAACGTTTTTCCCAAGCACATGGGTTTCATGAAATAAGCGGCCATGTTATCATGGAATGACAGTATCCCAAAGGAGTGACGATTGTGAAAAGACTGCTTGTCATCATGTTGCCCCTTCTCTTCGTGATTGTTCTTTCCGGTTGCGACATCATCCAAGAAGAGATCGAGAGGGCCCAATCGCTGGAACTCGAAGATTTCGAAGTCGACATCCCCGAACAGAGCATCCTTTTGAAAATCACAAGCGACGCCGATGAACAGGTCATCGAAAGTGTCGTTGTCAACGGTAAGGAATACGACCTTGTCAGCCAAGGCGATGATTGGTATCTTCTCGAGGATGTGCCCATCGAGACCGCTTATGAAATAGGCGATGTCTATTATCGCACCGGAATCGGTGCCGGTCTGACATATAATGTCGATTTCGACATCACCCTCGGCGAGGCCTTGGAGAAACTGCCGCAAGAAAAACTCGAAGAAGTGGATGAAGAGCTCGCCATCGGCGACTACCTTTTCAAAGCCGACGAGAGCGAGCTGGCCGTCATCGAGAGTGACCGCGATTTCACCATCGAGGAACTGGAAGAGTGGGCATGGCTCGTGTTCGAGGACGAGACCCCCGTGTTCGCAATCTTCGAGCATGAAGACACCTTGTATGTCGTGATAGCCCCCGAAGAGATCGAGGAACACGTGGAATGAGACGAAGAAAGCCGGCAATCTACCGGCTTTTTTCTTGTCTTTGATGCGTCTTTTCCGGTGGAATCGCATTGACGAAAGAACAAAAAAAGAGTTCCGCTTGTCTGCGGAACCCCGTGTCATGTAATCATTTTCACGCTACGCCTTTTCACGAGTCGGTGTCGAGGTGATAGTTGATGCTCACAATCATTCCCCTTTGTGCTAATGTGTCCTATTTCCCGATCGGAATTGACTACATCGATGTAGTAACCACACCTCAACCATAACATGACGAAAATTGGTTGTCGGTAAACGGTAGATGTTTGAGGAATTCGATGAAGCGTCTGTATTGCGAGATATCCATGTCGAGATGTCTTCAAGCGTTTTGAACGGATATTGCGGTGGAAGCCTTATTTTATTGGATTTTGAGAATTCGGACATTCTTTCAAAAATATACATGATGATGCAGGAGGTTCTCCAAACTGTCTGCTTGCGTCTATATTGAGCTTTTCCATATGAAAACCGGGGCCATGATGCACATGAGATAAGATAGTGGTCAATATTTTCGCCGTTTGATTTGTTATAATACATATATAGAAGAGGAGGAATCATCATGCCTGTATTGGTCATACTCGTCTGGATCGTATTCGGTGCTTTGGTCGGTTGGGTCGCGAGCATTATCATGAAAACCCGCCGCCGCGGTCTCATCCGCAACATCATCGTCGGTCTTCTCGGTGCCGTGCTCGGGGGACTGATCGCTTCTTTCTTCGGCTTTGGATCGGTCGAAGCTTTCACATTGCAAGGTTTCGGCATCGCCCTTTTGGGCGCGGTGCTTTTGATCTGGCTCGCACGCCGACTGTGACATGACCGACGGCGTCAGTTTTCGGTCTTTCGGCTTTTCTATCGTATGTCGGCGGTCTATCCAGTCATTTCCCCGGCCGTATCCCTTGCACATGGATATGTTCGTGCTATAATAATGGCACAAGGGAAACGGTCGGTCAGGCGGAAACCGCGGACGATTTTCGACTGTGAAAACATATTCATCACAGAGTTGCTGGTTTTCGGCCCGACCGGAGACCGGCTTTCTTTTGTAATAGGTCAAAAGGAGTGTTTTATGATGAGAAGATTGCTTGCCGCAGCTTTGTTTTTTGTGGGCATGTTTATGCTTGCCGCATGCGATGTGACAGAGGAGTTCGAAATCGACATAAGCAGTGAACTCGAAGAAGCCACCTTCACCATCGAGCCCGACGGTATCGTCGAGGAAGGCACCGATGTGACCGTCACGGCCGAAGCGGTAGAAGGTTATGTGTTTAGCCACTGGGAACATCCGGAGACCGGCGCCACCCTCTCGGAGGAAGACACCTACACGTTCACAATGACAGAAGATACAGAATTGCAGGCCGTCTATGAGGAAACCTTGGATGTGGTGCTCGAATCCGAACATGATGAGGCCGTCCTCACCATGAACCCCGAATTCGTGACCTCCGGTGCGGAGGTGACCATCGAGGCTTCGGAGATCGAAGACTACGTGTTCCAACATTGGTATGACACCATAGCGGACGAAGTGTTCACAGAAGAGAGGACACATACTTTCGTGGTTGAAGAGGATGTGCATCTCGAAGCCGTCTATCTCGATGAGGAAATCTCGGCGGCTGAGGAAGTTGTCGAGACGTTCGAGGGAGACCTCTCGCATCTTGAGGACCTCGTCGAAAACCTGGAGACAAGCGACGCCTTGACCATGGAGATGGACTTCTTCGTCGAAGTGGAAGGCCCCGAAGGAATGGAACAACTCCATCTGAACTACATCCAGAAAATTGTCGAAGAGGATCATCGCCTCATGGAGAAGATTGTGACACTCAAAGTTCCTGAAGCCATTGAAGAAGAGATGGAAGAGATCACTTTCCATATCATCGTCGAAGAAACCGACCACCTCCACAACATCTATCTGGATGTGGGCATGATTCTCGACATGATCGAAGAGGAAGAGGAAATCGATGCCAGGGAAGTCTTCGCTTTCGAGAGCGATTTCCTCCATGTCTCCGTTCCCCACACCTTGATCGAGGACATCTGGGGCGAAGTCCATGAAGCGCTCGAAGAGGAACTGCCCGAAGATTTCGATGAAGAAATGATCGAAGAGATCATCGAAGAACTGGAGCGTTTCGAGAAATATCTCGACCTGGATTATTTGAACAGTCTCGAGCATATCGAGGCCGAAATCGAGATTCATGAAGAGACAGACATCCTGACGAGTCTCATCGTGAATCCCGACATGGCGGCAGAGATTTTCGAAGATGTCTTCAAAGACGTCTATACCATTCTCGAAATGCTCGATGAGGAAGGCGAACTCCCCCCTTATGAGGACTTCGTCGAATCAGAGGAATACGCACAGATGATCGAGATGATCCAGCACATGCCCACATTGGAGGTCGATTTCCTCCACAACCCCGCTCATGAGGATTGGCTGCATGTGGAATTCCACCTCCTTCCCATGTTGGATATGATCGAGGAGTTCGACCCGGATGAACTGGAAACTCTCGAATTCACCATGACCTTCTTTACCGAAGCGGAAATCACCGAAGTCGATGACGCGAAAGATGCGGCCGAAATCGCCGAAGAGCTCATCATGTTCTTCATGATTGCGGAAGCCGCTCGCTATGGACATCTCGTGGCC
>PWYL01000022.1 GCA_003568315.1 Mollicutes bacterium
GACTTCTGCCACTGTTCCATCGAGCACATATCCACGGATCTGTTGATCCGTGGAGTCCCATCCCCAGAGGAGAAAACTTCCTTCGTACCGGGATACCAAGTCGAGATCACCCAGCTCCGATTGGTCCTCGTCGGGGAAATCATAGTATCGGGGGTAACTGATGTGGATCAGGTAATAGATGACATTGTCTCCGTAATAATGGGTGTCGAGCCAGATTTCGATGTCGACATGGATATCGCCGAGAGTCGCATGGATGTAGCCGCCGCTGCCCCGGGTATCGGCATGTTCCAGCTCCCAATCGGCATCGGCAAGGAAAAAGTCGGAATAGAAATCATGGACTTCCAGCACCGTGCCGTCGAGAACATAGTAGCGATACGCGGTGTTTTCGCCATCATACCCGTCCAGGAGGAAACTTCCTCCCACCCGGGGTATGAGCTCGAGATCTCCGAGATCGGTCCAGTCCTCATCGGGGAAATCGTATATGGGCAGATAGTGGAAGTGGAGAGAATAGATGACGTGGTCACCGGCATAGTAGATGTCCTCTTTGATGTGGATGTGCAACTCGAGACTTCCGTATTGCGCTGTGATGGTACCGTGGTCGTCCTCGAGATGTTGGCCCAGGATGTCCCATCCGTCCATGGTGTCGAAGTGGTCGACATAGAAGTTCCAGACGTCCTCGACCGAGGCGTCGGTGATGTATTCATAGTCTTCCCAGTCAGTATCCACATAGCCTCTGAGCATGATACTGTCGGGATAACGGGGGCCGAGATCGTGATCGGGAAGGTCGGTCTGGTCTTCCGTGGGCGGGTCGGCAGGTTCGATGGCCGCATGGATCTTTTCGGCGACGTCTTCAGGAACCCAATCGGTCCAGATATCCGAGTTCTCACGCAGCCAAAGCAGCACGACATCATCGTACCAGTAGCCTTCGTTGTGGTAAAGGTTCATGATCTGTTCCATGCCCTCGTTTGTGAGGCTGAAGGCGGAAAGGAAGGCATGGATTTCCGGATGCGTTTCGACAAGGTCCGGATGGAGACCGATAATGACCTCTACCGGCGGATGGAGACCCGCGCCGGTATCTTCGTCGAAGGGGAGAGAATCCTCGAGACGGACCATATCGAAACGGCCATGGACCTCGTGAGGTGCCGGCAAGTAGCCGATCCAGGGCTCCTCGTTCTCATAGGCCATTTCTAGGGCGTGGATCGTATCCCAGAAATCATACCAATCGCCCCAAGGAGTATAGAGGTCATAGAGCGCCGCCAGATCGGCGTAATCTTCATTCATCCATTTGGCTTCATAGAATTCGTGATGGAAATGGCCCGAAGGCGGTCCGTAGATCATCGGATGCAGTCCCGCGTCGGTGAAGAGGTCCACATGGTCGATGAGGTCGAAGATGGTATGGATCCCGTAAGCATCCTGCATGTAGGCGGGAATCCATAGTCCGCTCTCCCAGGTGTGGTTGATGCCTCCTTCTTGGAAGATGCCGTCAAGGAGGGCCTCGTCATAGCCGGGATAGTCCTCGTACAAGTAGAGCGACACATCGATTTCGCCAAGGGCGAACAAGTCGAAGATTTCGTACCACCAGGGAGCATACCATGTGGTGTCCCAAGCCTGGCCGTATCCGTGTTCGAGGATGAAGCCCGCGATGTAGTTGGCGATCACCTGCTCGGGCCACTCGTCGTTTTGGGCGAAGCGGATGGCCACTTCCCAAGGCGGTATGGGCGCTTCGGGCCAGCCGTCTTCTTCGATGAGGAGCTCGATGAGGGTGATGATCTTGGCCTCGAGGTCGATGTTATCCGGATCGACGGGGGCGATCATGGCGAGGAAGGCGTCTCTGTCTGCGGGAGGCTCGTCGAAATCGATCGTGTCGAGGAACTCCTTCGTGATGGGCTCGGTGAAGACATCGAGACCGTTCGCCATGTATTGGAAGTCAAAGGTGATGCCACCGTCTACATCGATGGTCACGGTGCTTGTCACAAGGTCGAGGACGGGCATCTCGAAGAAGAGATAATGTTCGTCCAGGAGCTCTTGCATACTGTATTCGCCCGCGGGCAACTCGCGACTTTCCACTTGATGGGCGAAATACTGGCTTTGCGCCATGATGAGGGCGGAGAAGATCTCTTCGAGAAGGTCTTCGAGGTCTCTGTATTCCAAAGGAACGGTCACTTCCGCGCTATCTTTGAAACTCATCCTGACGAGCATGGTGTCAGGAGCCTCATCATCCACGGTGAAGTCCTCATCGAGGGCGGCGATCATCGCAATCCAGGATAGGACGTCCATCTCCATCACGAGTTGGCCATCGTCTTCCGGATGGTGGTGGAACGCAATGTGCGCCTCGTCGAGACTCTCGATCATGGCGATGAGATTCTGGTATTC
This sequence comes from Mollicutes bacterium, assembly GCA_003568315.1. Taxonomy (GTDB): domain Bacteria; phylum Bacillota_I; class Bacilli_A; order Izemoplasmatales; family Izemoplasmataceae; genus T1SED10-81. The sequence goes on from PWYL01000022.1 coordinate 2,374, forward strand.
CTCAGTGGTGATGAAATCCTCATAGGACGGGAGGTCGCTCTCGGCAAACATCGCGGCCACAGGATAGATGTCAGCGATGATGTCTTCGAGGAACTCGGCCATGAGCGGACCCGTGAAGATCATGCGGGTGAGAAGTTCCTCTTCGCCGTGGGCTTCCATGGCGAAGGCGGCATGATCGAGGCTCTGCCAATACTCGAGGTCCAGATACCCTTCAAGGGCCTCAAGGAGCGCGGTCACTTCTGTGAAAACCATGTCGACGAACTCTTGGTCGAACTCCTCGCCGAGTTCCTCTTCCAAAGCGGCCTCGAGCATGGCGAAGAAATCATCGA
>PWYL01000027.1 GCA_003568315.1 Mollicutes bacterium
CGATGATCCGTTTCATGGACAAGCGTCTCGGCATGAACAAGAAGGTCCCCGTCCTCATCCTCTCGTCGGCATCGCTCGATGATGTCTTCGCCATCACCTTCTTCTCGGCCTTTCTCGGAGTCTATCTCGGCACCCACGAAAACATCGGTCTACAACTTTTGAACATCCCCTTGGCCATCGCCATCGGAGTTCTCTTGGGAATCGCTCTCGGCTTCATCCTCGTCTGGTTTTTCAACAAGGTCCACATGCGCGACAGTAAAAAGGTGGTCTTGATATTGGCAGTCTCCTTCTTCATGGTCGCTTTGGAGCACTCCTTGCAGGAAATCGTCATGATCGCCTCGCTCTTGGGCGTCATGGCGATGGGCATCGCCATCGTCGAAAGGAAGGCCGTCTTGGGGCCGCGCCTTTCCAACAAGTTCACCAAAATCTGGGTCATGGCCGAGATCTTCCTCTTCGTCCTCGTGGGGGCGGAAGTCGATGTCGGGGTGGCCATCCAGGCCGGCCTCGTCGGGCTCGCGCTCATCGCGGGGGGGTTGCTGCTCCGGAGTGTGGGCGTGATCCTTGCGACGATGAAGTCGCCCCTGGACAGGAACGAAAGACTCTTCACCGTCATGAGCTATTGGCCCAAAGCCACCGTGCAGGCCGCGATCGGCGCCATCCCCTTGTCGCTCGGGGTGAGAAACGGCGACATCATGCTCGCGATCGCCATCCTCTCCGTCCTTGTCACGGCACCCTTGGGTGCCATCATGATCGAAACCTTCGGCAAGAGACTCTTGCATGTGGATTCACCGAAAGAGACCTGACAGATGAACCGCACCCCTTTCTGGATTGAAGGTATCCAAGAAAGGGGTGCGGTTTTATAAGAAATGGCTGTTCTTCACGCGCAGGCCACATGCATCATGTCAGATATTCGAGCAGTCTCGCATTCTTGTAGATTTTTTCTTTGCCGATCTTCTCTTCGATGAGAACACCGATTCGGACAAGCTCTTTCAGATATTTGGTGGCCGTGTTTTTGGATACGTCCATGTTTTCGCGGAAAAAAGCGTTTTTGGTGTGGATGTTTCTGAAGACATGCTCGGATATCTCCGTGTAAGGAAGCTTTGGCAGTTCACTTTTCAGGATGTCTTTCGTCTCTTTGAGCATACGACTGACATCATTGATGATCCTTATGGTCGTCTCTGCGGTTTCTTTCACGCCTTGAAGCATATAGAGGACAAAAGCATCCAGTCGCGTCAGGTCTTCATTGCAGAGTTTCAATAGTCGGTAGTAATCATCCTTATTGGCGACAATGTAAGCACTGAGATAGAGAATCGGAGCCGGAAGTTTCTCTTTCATCACCAGATAGAGACTGGCAAGAATTCTCCCTGTCCGACCATTTCCGTCAAAGAAGGGATGGATACTCTCGAATTGGAAATGGATGAGCGCCATATCTATCAAGGGATCATGCCGGGAATCGTTGTTCATGTAGTCTTCGAGATTGTCCAAAAGGTCGCGAATCGTCTTCTCATCTTGCGGTGGCGTGTGAACGACCTCTTTCGTCTTCTCGTTCACAATCTTTGTTCCCGGTAAATTCCGGATTCCGCTTTTTCGCGGCTCGATCACGGCTTGAATATCTACAAGCATGTTCGTGCTGATGAAACCGTGCGAGCGCAAAGCCTCGAAGCCTTCTTCCATGGCCTTCTTGTAATTCAGGACCTCTTTCGTTCCCGGGTGGATTCCTTTGCCCGTGGCCAGTTCACGGTGTATGTCGTCGAAGGTCGTCATGATATTCTCAACCACGGATGAATCCTGTGATTCTTTGAGTTTCAAGATGTTCAACAACAAACGAGAATCCGGAAGCAAGTGATACATCCCCCTTAGCTCTCCCACCCGTTCATTGGCCTGATTCAGCAACCGTAAGACATCATGGGACTCCACATTCACATCAAAGGGGAATTTCGGGAAATCGGTCATACTTTCACCTCGCGACCAAATATTTCAACATTTTGGGCTTATAACTAGTATACTCCCATCCTTTGGGCGCGTCAAGGTTTCAAGCCCAAATATTTACCGTTTCTGGGCGCGTTGTCGCGGTGTATTCACCGCACGATGTATTGTGCGTTCCCCCCTTTTGGCAGTCTGATCGTCTTGCGGGCGATCAAGCCTTCCGTGACGACAGTATAGAAGAAGTGATAGAACCAGAGGAAGAATTCCTCATATGTCACATGGTGATTCCACAAGGTGAGTCCGTAGCCCGCTTTGATCTCTTCCTCATAGCGCGAGAGAATCTCTTTGATGTCTTGGCGCACTAAGCGGGCAATCTTGGCGAGAGCCGCTTCATCCTTCCTTGCCAAAACGGGAATGGCAATCCCCTTCTCGTCCATGATACCCAAGGCCCTAAAGCCTTCTTTGATGTTCTCATCCAGGGGGAGGTCCTTTTCTTTGCGGGCGAGAAGTTTCTCCAACAGTCTCTTCTTCTCCGCCTTGACAGAATCCACCGCCTCTATGGAGAAAAGCTCTTGTAAATCGTTTCTTCCAAGATTCAAGAAGTTCTCGCCTCTGCGATTCTTGCCGTAGATGCCGAAGATGAGACCATTGAACAGCTCCACCCGGTTCCCCGGGATGCCGAAGGATTCCTCCGCTTGGGAAGCATCCTTTTCCAAGATCGCGATCGTGTACCGTTTGCCGTTGCGGAGAGGCAATGCTTCTTGCAGGCACTCCTCTTGCAGGGGGCCGATCTGCAAAAAGTCCAACAACATCCCCGAAAGGACGAGGAAAGAGATCTTCTCGAAGGGGAAAGTCGCGAGAGCGGGAATCATTGCCACTTCCTCCTTGATCGTAAGAAGCCTCGCTTCCATCATGTGGACCATCTCTTCGGCGAGCGGGGTCGCCTCTTCCAAAAGCCCTTCTCCTTCCATGAGGGGCACCACCATGACCCGGGTGATTACGCCCGTCTTTGTCTTTTGGACGAGTCCCTCTTTTTCCAAGAAGGCGAGCCTCTCCGTCATGGCACCTTCATCCATGCCGAAGTGGGCGGCGATCTCTTCGACCTTGAACCCCAACGTCAAAAGGACGAGAATCTCTTTCAACTTCTTCTCTCCGAGATTATAACGGGGGCGGTCTTTGTCACCGGCGATGAATTTCACCTCGTAGGTGTTTTGCAAGGCTTCAGCGATCGCTTGCGATGTCTTCATGAAAAACACGCTCCTTTTGGGAATCATGGTTCATTCTATCATGTATGACATCCGATAAAAAGCCCGGCGAAGCCGGGCATTTCCATCCATGATCATCCCCCGGTATCCAACGTGATATCGAAGTCGGCCTCTGCCAAGAAGGCATGGATCTCCGAAAGAGGCACGGCCATGTTCCGCTCGGAATCGGCCGAGGCGCTCCAGGTGTTCACGCCGATGAGATTGCCCTTCGCATCCGCCAAGGCGCCGCCCGAGCTTCCGGGATAGATGAGAACGCTGTGATAGACGACTTGGAAATCGACATGGTCGTTATCGACCATGCCTAGGTACTCGCCATAGGTCACAATCGAATTCACGGCTGATGGGTTCCCCACAGCCAAGAGGAGTTCTCCTCTCGTCAAGGAATCGTCTTTTCGCGCCATGATATCCAAAATGCCAAGTTCCAACCCCTCTTGGGAAAACCGTAACAACGCCAGATCCCTGTCTGCATCCTCATAGAGGATCTCGGCGGTGATCCGCGTGTCTTCGTAATAGGAGGGGACGACCTCGACGATGATGTCGTCATAGTCCTTTTGGTCCACGACATGGAAATTCGTGATGGCATAGTAGTTTTCCTCGTCTTTGCCGATGATGATGCCGCTTCCTTGCGCTTCACCGGCCCGGCGCGAAAACCAGCGGCCGTCTTCGCGGTATTCGACCTCGACGCCGACATTGGCTTGTCGGAGGATGGTCCTGGTATCCATGATGTCGCTTTGGAGTTGGCCGTCTTCGGTCGGCATGATGTATTCGCATCCGCCGAGAGAGAAAGCGAACATGACGGCAAAAAGAACGAAAAGCAGACGTCTCATCATCGTGCGCCTCCAATATGTTAGTGGTGGGTGTGTCCATTATATCGCAAAAGCCCCACCTCTGCACAAAAAAAGCCGCTCCCGAAGGAGCGGCACGTGCATCAGCGTTTGCCGGCGTCATACGGCTCGCCCGCAGCTCTTGGCGCTTGCGAGCGTTTGGAAGTGAAGGCGAGCACCACAAGTGTGGCGACATAGGGAAGCATCCGGTAGATGTCGCTCGGGATGGCCACCTCCCGGATTCCCGGGAGCGAGTCGCTTTGTGTGGAGATGAGCCGCATGATGGAAAAGAACAACGCCACCCAGAGGATGCGCAAGGGTTTCCATTGACCGCTGATCATGACGGCGAGCGCCAAGAAGCCGAAACCATAGACTTCCCCGGCGAAGGAGCGTTCGAAGGTGAAGGCATAGGCCGCACCGCCGAGCCCGGCCAAGGCTCCCGAAATCAGGACCCCGATGTAGCGGATCTTGTAGACGTTGACACCGAGGGAATCCGCTGCTTGCGGATTTTCACCGCAGCTTCTGAGCCTTAAGCCCAACCGAGTCTTGTAGAGAACGACCATCGATACGATGAAGATGCCGATGATGAGGAGCGTGGAAAGGTAGGCCCTCTGGAAGAACATGGGGCCGATCAGGGGAATCTCGGAAAGAACGGGCACGGCATCGATCCGGGTCCTTTCGGTGAAGGGGAGGCTCCTGTCGCCATAGATGCTTCGGACGACAAGCAGGAAGAAGGGGGTGATGAAAAGGTTGAGCGCTGTGGCGCTGATGATCTGGTTCGACTTCATGTTGATGGAGGCGAAGGCGTGGAAGAAAGAGAAGATGAGCCCGAAAAACGCCCCGACAAGCAATGCGACAAGCACCACATACTGCATGGGCATGTTCCCGAACCAGCCCGTGAAATGGATGGCGAAAAAGACGGCGGCGAAAGCGCCCATGACCATGATGCCTTCAAGCGCGATGTTGATGACACCGCTCTTCTCACTGTAGAGTCCCGCCAAGGCCACCAGGGCCAAGGGGGCCATGTTCCTCACGATGATCGGCATCACGAAATAGAGGAAGTCCAAGAATTCGCTCATTTGAGCTCCACCTCCCCGCCGGTCTCGATCTCTTTTTCAATCCGTTTCTTCAAGAACGCGCGGATGAGGCTTTGCAAAAAGAGACTCAAAGCGCTGAAATAGATGATGACGGCGACTGTGATGTCGATGATCTCGGGACGGAAGTCATAGAGTTGCAGATACGTCCCGCCCTGGATGAGGCTCCCATAGAAGATGCCGGCGACAAAAACGCCGATCGGAGCCGAAAGACCGAGCAAAGCGATGGCGATGCCGGTGAACCCCTCCTCGAAGAGCACGTGTTCTGTGGGCATGCGCCTTCTCGGCACCAGAAACATGATCGCGCCCGCGATACCGGCAATGGCGCCGGCGATCATCATCGAGAGAACGATGTTCCTCTTTTCGTTCATCCCCGCATAGCGGGCGGCATCCTTGCTGTAGCCCGTCGCCTTGAGTTCATAACCGAAAGTGGTCCGTTTCAAGACGATATGGATGACAGCCACGATCAAAATCGCGATGAAGATGCCGATATTGATGCTGGAACGCGGGAAGATGTCTTGCAGGAAAAGGATCGGCAGTTGCGCGGTGCGGGCGGGAAGCATCGCCCGCGAAGCCTGATAGTCGAAAAGCCAGTTGTTCAACACGAGGGCGGCGAAATACATCGCCACATAGTTCAACATGATCGATGTGACGACCTCGTGGATGTTCCTGAAAGCCTTCAAAATCCCGGGGATGGCGCCCCAGAGAGCGCCGGCCACCAAGGCGCCGAGCAAGGCGACGACCCAGTGGAAGGACCCCAGGAACGTCCAGTTCACCCCGATGTAGAGGGCGGTGACCGCCCCCATGGTCATCTGTCCGGTCGCGCCGATGTTGAAAAGGCCCGTGCGGAAAGCGAAGGCGACAGAGAGCCCCGTCAAGATGATCGGCGCACTCCTGCGCAACATCTCACCCATGCTGTAGAGGCCTTCCTGGAAGGGGCCCGTGACCATTGTTCCCAAGGCGGGAACGGCTTGGACAGGATTGATGAAAAGCATCACGATCAAGGCGACGACAAGCCCGAAGACGACAGCGAGCACGCTAGATGCGGCCCGGATCCTTGTCGGCGAGGCCGCCATGCTTTCGAGAGTCTTCTTCCAGAAATTCTTCACGAGGCCTCCCTCCTCTTCGAGCCGCTCATGTAGAGACCGAGTTCGCGCTCGGTGACCTTTTCGGGATCGAACTCGCCGACATTCTCGCCTTCGTAGATGACGATAATCCTGTCGGAGAGGTTCATGACCTCATAGAGGTCCAAAGAGATGAGAAGCACGGCTTTTCCTTCGTCCCGTTGTTGGACGAGAAGGTCGTGGATGAACTCGATCGCCCCGACATCGAGACCGCGGGTAGGCTGCACGGCGATCAAGAGATCGCTCTCGCGGCTCATCTCGCGGGCGACAATCGCTTTCTGCTGGTTGCCGCCGCTCATGTTGCGGGCCAAAGACAAGGCCCCCTTGCCGCTTCTGATGTCGAAATTCTCGATGAGCGCATCGGCGTGGGTGCGGATGGGCGCGAACTGGAGGAATGCGCGCTGGGAAAAGGGCGCTTGGAAATACTCTTGGAGAACGAGATTGTATTCCAAGGGGTAGTCCAGGACGAGTCCGTGACGCTGGCGGTCTTCGGGGATATGGGACATGCCGGCGAGGCTTCTTTTCCGGATGGAGGCATGTGTCACATCCTCGCCATGGAAGAGGATCCTGCCGCGGGTGGCTTTTCTCAGTCCCACGAGGGCCTGGACGAGTTCGGTCTGGCCGTTCCCTTCGATACCCGCGATACAGAGGATCTCCCCCTTTCTGACTTCGAAGCCCATGTTCTTGACATGGCGGTGGTCTGTCTTTGTATCTTTGACCTCGAGGTCTTTGACCTCGAGGACGGTCTCTTCCACTTTCGCTTTTTTCTTTTCGACCTCGAAAGAGACTTCGCGGCCGACCATCATCTCGGCAAGATCCTCGTTCGAGGTCCTCCCGACATCGACGGTGCCGACCTTTTTCCCGAGACGGAGCACCGTGCAGCGGTCGGCGGCCAACTTGATCTCTTTGAGTTTGTGGGTGATGAGGATGATCGATTTACCCTCTTTGGCAAGGGAGCGGAGAATCTTGATCAGTTCGTCGATCTCTTGTGGGGTGAGCACAGCGGTGGGCTCATCGAGAATCAGGATGTCCGCTTCGCGGTAGAGCATCTTCAGAATCTCCACACGTTGTTGTTGGCCGACGGAGATGTCCTCGATTTTCGCGTCCGGATCGACTTTCAATTTGTATTTTTCGCTCAGATTTTTGATTCTCTCGATGGATTCCTTGAGCGTGAGCAGACCTCCTCTTGTTTCCTCTTCGCCCAAGACGATGTTTTCCGCGACGGTGAAATTGTGCACAAGCTTGAAATGTTGGTGCACCATGCCGATGCGCAATCTCGTCGCATCACGGGGACTCTTGATCTCAGCTTCTTGTCCATGGATTCTGATGGTACCTGTATCGGGATGGAAAAGGCCGAAAAGGATGCTCATGAGGGTCGATTTTCCCGCGCCGTTCTCGCCGAGAAGCGCATGGATCTCGCCTTTTCTCAAATCGAAATCCACACTGTCGTTCGCAACGACCCCGGGAAATTCCTTGGTGATACCTTCCATCTCGACGACATTCTCCATGGCTGTCACCTCTTTTCTGAGTGGAGATTAGCGCAAAAGAGGAAAGGTGGAACCTTTCCTCTTCTTGCGCCCTCAAAAACCTGGCTTGGCTATTGTACTGTGTCGGCTTCGATGTCGATCTCGCCGAGGTCATGCTCAACAAGGAAATCGAGAAGGTCTTCATAAGTCCTCGGAACAACGATCGTGCCGTCGGCGAGCAGTGCGAAGATGGCGTCATAGTCCGCTTGGTCGAAGTTCTCGAAACGCGAATTCTCCATGGGGAGTCCCACGCCGTCGTTCTCGGCTGTGAGATTCCAGGTCTCGCCGCCGGGGAAATCATCGGCGTAGTAGAGGTCCAAAGCTTCTTGCGCGGCGACAGCCAAGGCTTTCATCGCGCTCGTGAGCACCTTGTCGCTGTGGTGCGACTGGTCGACATCGACGCCAATCATCCAGGCTTCCTGCTCCTCGGCGGCTTCCATGACGCTCAATCCGGCTCCGCCGGCGGCCGCGAAGATGATTTCGGTGCCGGTCTCATACCAGCCGATGGCTTGCGAGACATGGTCGGGAGAAGGATCGAAATCGCCGAGATAGTGGTAGCGGTCGTCGGGGAAGTTGATGTCCTTGTCGAGTTCCGCAGCGGCATAATAGGCTCCGGCGATGTAGCCGACACCGAAACGGACAACCGCGGGTACGGCCATGCCGCCGATGTAGCCGAGATCCTCGAATCCTTCCATGACGGCCGCATAGCCGGCCAAGAAGCCGCTTTCCTCTTCAGCGAAATAGATGGAAAGGGTGTTGTCGGCGACATCAGGCACCCAGTCGCCCGCATGGGGCTCGCCGTCAATCAAGACGAACTTGACATCGGGATGGTCCTGTTGGGCCTCATAGATGGCTTCCTCGAACAGGAAGCCGGGGGTGATGACAATCTGGGCTCCGCCACGTACAGCGAGATTGATGGTCTCGATGTAGGCGTCAGTAGAAATCTCGGCGGGACGGTAGTACTTGTAGGATTTGCCGTGTTCCTCCGCATATGCCTCGATGCCTTCCCAGGTACCCTGGTTGAAGGATTCGTCATCGATGTCGCCGGCGTCGGTGATCATGGCGATCTCATAGGTCTGCCGGCATCCTGCCAAGGCGAATACTGCGAAAATGCCTAGTGCAAAAAGCGCTAGTTTCTTCACGTGAACCGATTCCTCCTTTTATATATGGTCTCTCTACCTGAATTATAGATGGCTTTCTTGCTTATGTAAAGATAAGCCTTTACACTAATTTTCGATTCCTGCATCCCAAAAGCCGTTATGAGTCGTGTTTTTTGCCTTCATATATACACTCTGCCTAGTTTTTCCGAACATATGGACCGACATGCATTTCAATCGCCCGTTTGAACGTGTCCTTGGTTCTTTCTGCATGAAGAAGGGGAGACAGGCTCTCCCCTTCTTCACGCCTGTGCTTGTTTATGGAAAAATGCGGGTGTACTCAATCTTTCGGGACCTCAGCCAACGCGTCGAAATAGATCGGTGTCCCCCCGGTGTGCCAAAAGAGGATTGTTTTCCCTTGGATGTCCTCTTTTGCCAAGAAATCCTCCATGCCATGGAAGGCTTTGGCGGTATAGACGGGGTCTAACGGGATGCCTTCTTGGACCATCACTCTCTTGATGACAGAAAGCACTTCGTACGGATAGGTGCCGTAGCCTTCGTGGACGTAGTCATCCACGAATAGGATGTGTTTCCTTTCGGCAAGCTCCTCCGCGTAACGTTGCAAGTAATCGTTCACGCTTTCCAAGACGATGTCCGTGCCCTTCTCTTTAAAGGGTCCGACACTGATGCCGACGATTTTTTTATGATCTTCACGCATCATGTTGCCGACGGCGAGTCCGGCATGGGTCGTGCCGGTGCCGCTCGCGAAAAAGATGTAATCGATTGTCGTCTTCATCTCCTTCTCTTGCGTTTTCAACTCGTCAAAGGCCCGTTTGAAGCTTTCCGTCCCCAAGTGACCGTGCCCGCCGTTTTTGATGAAGTAGGGCTTTTTCCCTTCTTCTTCGAGTTCTTTCACGAAGCCTTCGATTTTTTCATGGAGTTCTTCCCCGGGGACAAGGTGGGTTTCAGCCCCGAGCATCTCCATCATCGTACGGTTGTGGGCTTCTCTTTCTTTTTCCTCGGCGCTGAAGATGTGGCAGGAAAGCTTCCTTTGCGCCGCCATGTTGGCCACGATGCGGCAGTGGTTGCTTTGGGCGCTACCTGTCGTGACGACGGTGTCTGCGCCTTTCTTCTCGATATCTTCGAAATAGAGCAGGGCTTTTCGGTATTTGTTGCCGCCGAAAGAGAAGCCGATGAGATCATCGCGCTTCATGTACAAAGTGTTTCCGTTCGGTTTCAAAGAGAGTTTCTGGATCGGTGTCGGTAACATCGCATTCCACCTCGGTAGGGTCTTCTTTGTTTTCGCCCTCTTCTCGTGCAATCTTTGATAATGGAGGATTAGGGCGAGAAGGAGGACACCCGCCAAAGCTCCGGCGGTGTCCAGATAGACGTCCCAGACACTCATGACGCGCCCCGGGACGAAGTATTGATGGAGTTCATCGAAAATCGCGAACACAAACGAGGCGAGCACCGCGTTCACCCCCGCCATGACGAGCGGGAAATAAGGGCGCAAGGCGGAAAAGAGCCAGATGCCCAAAAAGAGATAAACAAGGAAATGCGCACTCTTCCGCAGCACGAGATGCAACATGTCAAAATCCAGATTTTCCGCCTGCCGCGGCGCTATCGCTTCTATCGCTCCCAAGACGGCATCCGTCACGCCCCGGCTCAAGTGGGCGCTCTCTTCAGCGACTTGCCCCGAAAAAGAGAAGATGAGCGCCATCCAGGAGACGACCAAGAGCCAAGGAAGGATCCGCAACAACAAATCAACCCGTGAAAGGTTCCGCATTCTTCCAAAACACCTTCTTGGCGAATTCCTCGCCTTTCTTCCTCAATACATAGTCGTAGGCTTCTTTCATGAGGTTTGCGCCCTCCACGTTGTGGAGGTCGCTAGCCACCAAATCGCAAAGTCCTTTCTTCAAGAGTTTGCGCGCACGCTTGTTGAAGGGGCGACGGCCCTTCTTCAAAATGTGCTTGGCCGTGAGCTGCAAAATCCCGCCTTCCTTGCGCACCTTCTCCCAATCATGCACATCCATGTAGGAGAAACGTTCCGGATGCGCCACGACGACTTTTTTCCCTTTCACGCGGAAAGTATAGACGAGCTCTTCAATATCGGCTTCTTCCATGCCGAAATCGAGAAGGACATAGTCGGTCTTGTTCAAGGAGGGGGCGTTCACCACGGTTTCATAGAAATCCTCGCACTTGTCGACTTCGCTGCCGAGATGGAGCCTCACGGGAATCCCCGCTTTTTCCGCGAGTGCCTTGAAAGCGCGGAAACGCTCCTCGAGGAAAGCTTTGTCATGGTCGAATCCCCGCTTCTTGGCGACATGCGGTGTCAGGAAACAATCCGTGACGCCGGTTTTTGCCAGCACGCGAAGCGCCTCAAGGGCGTCCTTCTCTTTCTGGATGCCGTCATCCACGCCGGGAAGGATATGGGTGTGGGTGTCAATGATCCGCATGGTCTTTTCCCCTTTCGAGATATGCGCTCTTGTCGATGAGACCCGCTTCCAAGGGCCTGTGGGAGATGACGAGACAGGTCTTGTCGGTGAGGTCCCTGATGTTTTGCAGGACCTTTTTCTCGGTCGTTTCATCCAAAGCGGAGGTGATCTCGTCGAAAAGCAGGACGTCGGCGCCCTTCAAAAGGGCCCGCGCGATGGCGAGACGCTGGATCTCCCCTTCGGAGAGTCCCGCCCCCCTCTCGCCGAGGATGGTGTCGAGCCCATTGGGCATTCTCTGGATGGTATCCTTGATACAAGCGATACGTGCTGCCTCTTCTATATCCTTGTCGGATTTTTCCGTCCGGTTGTAGAGCAGATTGTCGCGGATGGTGCCGGAAAGGATCATGTGGCTTTGCGGCACATAGGTGAAATATCCTCTTGTGGCGGAAGAGACGGAGAGCTCGTTTTTTTCGGTTTGAAGGATGATTCTTCCTTCCGTTGGCTCGACAAGCCCGAGCAGA
>PWYL01000030.1 GCA_003568315.1 Mollicutes bacterium
GAATCGAACCGCAACGACATCATCTTCTCCTACCAGGGAAACCGCAACCCCTTCATCGACATCCCCGAACTGGTAGAACTCCTCTGGTATGACCATCCGGCACTTGTGCCTTAGAAAAAGGCCTTGAAGATTGAAATCTTCAAGGCCTTTTTCTTGGGTTCATCATATCAGAGCCCGAGCTCTTCGTAGAGCGCTTTCGCTTCTTCGACGGAATGGCTCTCGACATTGCGGAGTTCTTTGAATTTGGCGAAGGAACGCTTTCTCTTCCTTATCGCGAGACGGAAGACTCTCGCCACATAGGTGAAAGGCAAGAGATAGGGGTGTTTTTCCAACACGGGATACATCGTTTTCATGCTCGCTTTCGCAGGGAAGAGGATGGATAAGAGGACGCGGAGCTTGTTTTGTTTTTGGAGTCTTTGGTCTTTTGTAGAACGGATCTGTTTGGTGAGAAAACGGTTGAAGCCTTCTCCTTGTCCGTGGATGCCGGATGTCGCGATGAAAGTGACGGTCTTCGCGAAGAGTTCTTCGCTCATGGTGTAATCCGCGAGGAACTGTTCGCTCGTCTCTATGCCGAAGAGCATCCGGTTGAGATAGAGCATGTTTTGGAAGAAACGTGTCAAGTTCCCTTCTTGCAAGAAATTTTCGAATCTCTTCTTGTCGAGGTCAATTTCATGATGCCTCATGAAGACGCCGATGTCGAGGATGCTTCTTAGCCCCACGCCGGATGAGTGGAAATGCTTGACGAGATGGAAGAGGAGATAGAGGAGATGGAATTCGGGACGGAAGCGGTGGGTGTGTTCTATCACGGCTTCCGCTTCCTCCCAGGGATTTTGCAGGATGTTCTCATAGCGTTTGCTGAAGGCTTTGTAGAGGGTGGGATGGACCTCTACGAACTCCTGCTCCTTGATGTAGAAGTCATGCTGGGCCGATTTTGATTCGAGACGGTAGCCGTGCTCTTGCAAAAGGATTCTCACATCTTCGATCGTCTCTTTTCTCACAAGCAGGTCGATATCCCCCATCGCCCGCATGTAGGGTTTCGGATAGAGGGTCTTGAGATAGGTTCCTTTCAAGAAGACATGGTCGATTCCCGCTTTGTTCAAGAGGCCTTGGAGTTCCATGACATGTTTTTGCTGGCGGATGTCGGCGGCGTGATAGGCGAGATGGTCCTTCTTGAAGGCCTCATACACCGCTTGGGAGAAATCGTCTTTCGCCAACAAGGGATAGACCATGCCCGAAAGGCCGTTTTCCCTCGCCAGGCGGAAAAAGGCCTTCTCGTCGACGGGGCCTTTTTCCGGGGGCTCGTTTTCGTTCATGACAGCATCTGTCAAGGCGACAAGCAACTTCAAGTCTTCTTGCATGCATCGTTCTCCTTGGTCTTGGAAATTTTTCGCGAGAGAGCGAGAAGATAACGCCTGCAGGGGAGGAGTTTCCGCCAAAGGGACACTTTCCAGCGGAAGCGGAAGCTCCTTTCTTGAACCCAGTCGTCTTCTCTCTTATGGGCTTCGACGGTGGCGATGATTTTTTCTTTCGGGATGACCTCCCTCTTTTTCAAGGCATCCCCCCGGATGATGAGGTCGTCTTTTCTCACCTTGTGGACCCGGTGGAGGAAATAGATGTCGTTCCGGACGGTATAGAGCACGGCATCCCCCTTCCGGAAAGGGATCTTCGGCGACACGAGCATGACCTCCGTGATGCCGTCACGGTAAAAGGGACGCATGCTTTCGCCCTTGACGGTGATGACCACCCGGGCATCCTCTTTGATGCGCTCCTCGATGAAATCCACCGCCACCCGGGTCCGGACAACCTTCTTTTCCATCACTCGACGATCATGTCCCTGTCTTTCAGCACCTGTAAAAAATCACGCACATCTTTCCGCGCGGTGGCCTCATCGACGTCATAGGTGTCTTCCAGGAGTTTCACCAGGGTGTCTTCGTCGGAGCCTTTTCGCAGTTGTTCAAAAAGGAGTTTTCCGGTGTCGTTCAAGGTGACGATGCCGTTGAAGTTCACGGCCTCTTCCCCGGTGGGGACGACGATGTGTTCGTCTTCGATGGAACGCAGGACATAGCCTTCTTTGATTTTCATGGTCAATCCTTTCCGAATACCTTTTTTTTGGCGAGATGGGCGGCTTCTATGCTTTTTGTGCAGGAGAGGAGATACATCGGCACGCTCTTTCTCAAGGGATTTAACAAACGGAAGAGTTCATCCCAGAGCACCTCTTCGCCCGGGCGGTAGATGTTTCTCATGAGATGGTGCAGTTTCTCTTTGTCGGTGAGTGTGCGGATGGAGTTCTCGTCGGCCTGTTCCAAGAAGACGATCGCCCGCAAGGGAAGGATGATGTTCCGGTTGAGGCGGTGCTTGCCGGAAAAGGGGGTGCCCGCGATGAGGATTCTTCCTCCCTCTTCGTAGATCAGGGGCTTGTCGTCGTTGATGATCTTTGTTTCTTTGAAGGTCTCCTCCCAGAGCTTCCTGTGTGTCGATTTTCCCGTGCGCGAAGGCGCGGCGAAAACGACACCCTCGCCTTCGTGGCTTATCGCGGAGCCGTGGAGCGAAAGCCTCCCTCTTGAAAGGGCGATCTTCAGAAACATCATCCCGGTGACGATGTATTCTTCCTCGGCGAGGTCGCGGGA
>PWYL01000008.1 GCA_003568315.1 Mollicutes bacterium
CAGGTTTTTTCTCTTTGATCTGAACGCAACTCATCCATATTTTCGGGTTAGCGACTTTTTCGTAAGATGAAAAACACCATAAACCGCATATTGAATTTTGCACTTTATCTCAGTTTTTGTCTTATGACCGGTACCGGGCTTTTGCTTTCCTTACGACTGCCACCGGGTAGCAAGGGTGGGAGAGGGTTGACTATGCTTGGTATGGATCGGCATGAGTGGGGCAATGTACATTTGTGGGTCTCCTATGCCTTTATCTTTTTCATTTTACTCCATATGTATTTGCATCGTTCATGGCTGATCAAGGTAGCTTCCAAGAATCATGCATGGCGCATGTGGGTGGGGTTGCTGGCCGGATTGTTGATCATCGGGGTCATCTTGTTCTACCCCTATGGCCTCGCCCGGATCGGTCCCGATTTGAAAGCGTGGTTGGGCAAAACCAAGCGCAAGTTGGGCGGACAAGGAGGAAAAGGCGATGGCTGACGACATCCTGTTGCGGATTGAAGACCTTTCCATGAACTTCGGCGGTTTGAAAGCCGTGGACAATCTTTCCTTTTCCATCCCCCAAGGGCGGATTGTGGGGCTGATCGGACCAAACGGCGCCGGCAAGACGACCGTCTTCAACTGTGTCACCCAATTCTACAAGAATTACGAAGGCGACATCCTCTACAAGATGGAAGACGGCACGGAACGGAATCTCCGGGAGACGGATGTGACCGATATCGTCGACATCGGCATCGCCCGCACCTTCCAGAATATCGAGCTCGTCCCCGACCTCTCCATTCTCGACAATGTCCTCATCGGCGCCCAAAAGCAAGTCAGAACGAACATTTGGAGCCACATCTTGCGTTTGCCTTCCTTGCACCGCGAGGAGAAGGATCTGCGCGAGAAGGCGCTTTCCGTGCTCGATTTCTTGGGACTCAAGACAATCAAGGACTTCTATGTCCACGGCCAACCCTACGGCATCAAGAAGAAGATCGAAGTCGCGAGAGCCCTGATGGCCGATCCCCGATTGATTGTCCTCGATGAACCGGCGGCGGGGCTGACGGCCTCGGAAACCGCCAACTTGCGCGACCTTGTCAGACGCATCCGCGCCGAATACGGCATCACGGTCCTCCTCATCGAGCACGACATGAGCTTCGTGATGGATATCTGTGACAGCGTGATCGGCATCAACTTCGGGAAATTCCTCGCCCACGACACCCCGGAAAACATCCAGAACAATCCCCTCGTGCAGGAAGCCTATCTAGGAAAGGGTGAATGACGTGGACCCCCTCTTGACCATCGACGATCTGCATGTCTCATACGGGCCCATAAAGGCTCTCCGGGGCATCTCTTTGGAAGTTCCCCGCGGCAAGGTGGTGGCGATACTCGGATCCAACGGCGCCGGAAAGACCACGCTCTTGAAGACCGTGAGCGGTCTTCTCGCCCCCGATGAAGGCAGCATCGTCTTCGACGGCGAGAATATCGCCGCGACGCCCGCGGAACGGATTGCCATAAAGGGCGTCCTCCATGCCCCCGAAGGCCGCCAGGTCTTCACGGACCTTACCGTCGAGGAGAATCTCCGGATCGGTGCTTTCACGCTGAAAGGCGGGGAGATTCCGGTTTCGACAGTAAACGAGAAAGCCGTGCCGGGACGTTTGCAAAGCGTCTATGACGCCTGGCGCAAAGACACTGCGAATGATGAGCCGGTGAGGCTTTCCGACAAAGAGACATACCGGAACAATCTCGCAAGGGTCTATGCGCTCTTTCCGGTTTTGGAGGAAAGAAAGAAGCAGATCGCCGCGACGCTTTCCGGCGGCGAGATGCAGATGCTCGCCATCGCCCGCGCGTTGATGGGGACGCCGAAACTCCTGATTCTCGACGAACCCTCGCTCGGTCTCGCCCCGCTCATCGTGAAAGGCATATTCGAAACCATCAAGGAACTGAACAGGATGGGCATCTCGATTCTCATCGTCGAGCAGAACGCCCTCCAGACCTTGAAAATCGCCGATTATGCCTATGTGCTGCAAGTCGGACAGACCGTCCGCCAAGGCGGGGCGGAAGAGCTCATCAAGGACGAGGAACTCGTCAAAGCCTATCTCGGCAAATAGCAACGTGTTGTTGCTTTGCGATAAAAAAATGAAAATATAGGAGGAAACATGATGAAAAAGTTTTTCGTACTCTCTTTACTCGTTCTTTTCACGCTCACGCTCGCTGCTTGCCAGCGTGACGAAGAAGAGAAAGAGCATGCACAAGGTGTTCTCGAAGACAAAATACTCATCGGCAACACCGCGGTGACCACCGGCGATTTCGGTTTCGTCGGCCAGCCCTTCATCGCGGGCATGGAAGCCTATCTCGACATGGTCAATGAGAAGGGCGGCGTGTTCGGCCGCGACATCGAACTCGTCCATTACAGCGACGGTTTCGATGCCGACACGGGCATGACCTACACACAAAGGCTTTTCGAGGATGACGAGATTTTCGCCTTCGTGGGGCATTTCGGCACGCCCACCGTGGCGGCCACCGCGGATTATCTCAATCTGCAGGGCATCCCGCGGGTGTATTACGGTACGGGAACCTCGACCGTGGCGACCGAAGAGGCTGAAGGCGGACAACGCGCAAG
>PWYL01000052.1 GCA_003568315.1 Mollicutes bacterium
AGACGAGCCGGGGATGCTGTGCAAAGCGCGCATCCGGGGAAGTTTTCCGGCACGGCTCGCATTGCCAAGCGGGAGGAAATACAAATGACAGGACGACAATCACGAAACTTGATATCATATATACAGCTGATTGAAAACTATGAAACCATAGGAGGGTATATATCATGGGACTCTATGCTTATGGTGTGGAAAACCTGCAAGGAGAACGCGTTTCCCTTTCCGAGTACAAGGGTAAGGTCCTCTTGGTGGTGAACACCGCCACCGAGTGCGGGTTGACCCCCCAATACGACGGTCTGCAAGAACTCTACAAGACCTATCACGACAAGGGGTTCGAGATTCTCGATTTTCCCTCGAACCAGTTCAACGAACAGGCCCCGGGAACTTCGGTGGAAATCAACCAAGTCTGCAAAGGGCGCTTCGGCATCAGCTTCGAACAGTTCGCCAAGATCGATGTGAACGGAGAAAACGCCGACCCGTTGTTTTTGTATTTGCAATCACAGAAGAAAGGACGTTTCGGTCGACGCATCAAATGGAATTTCACCAAGTTCCTCATTGACAGAGAGGGGCACGTGATCAAGCGCTTCGCTCCGACCACGCCACCGGATAAGCTCCGCGGCCCGATTGAAGCCTTGTTGTGAATGTGTCGTCTGAGCGCATTATCAATGCGCTCAGACGACTTTTTTTGTGTCCTGTGGCTCATCATGGCTGTTTTTTTGCTCCGACTCGTCGCAGATGCGGTTGTCCGGCAAGCGGGTTGTTGTCTTGTTTTCTCTTGCTTTTTTTGTGTTCGCCTGTCGCAATAGTAAGACAGTGATAACGAGCTTTTTCGACTGTTCTCTCTGTGAAACCATGGAGAACATCCCGATGATGACAATATTTCAGCGTAAAAAACCGCACCCCTCGCTTGGATGGGTTCTGTCCAAGCGAGGGGTGCGGTAGTACATCGGGGTGCTTGTGTGGTCGTTTCCGGGTGCGGTCGTTCAATGGTTTTCGCTTTCCGACTCGCGCTCGCGGTTTTCCATCCAGACCTTGAACGCCTCCGTGAACTCCGCGGAGGCGGATTTTTTCATCGCATAGAGGCGTCTGTCGGCCCGCTGGAGCAGACTATCGAGGCTTTCATTTTCCCTCCGGATTGCATAGCCGGAACTCACGCTGACCCGCAGGGGGAATTCTGTCTTTGCGGCCTTTTCCTGCAGAGCGGCTTCGATGGATTGCAGGGTCTCTTCATCGGTTTTTTCGAAAAAGACCAGGAATTCATCGCCGCCGAAACGATAGATGGTGGCCCCCGCTTCTGCATACGTGCGAAGCATGTCCGCATACGTTTCGATCAAACGGTCGCCCCGTTCGTGGCCGAGGGTGTCGTTGTAGAGCTTCAATCCGTTGAGATCGGTCAGAAGCACCCCGCAGTCCGGGAGGTTCTTCTCATACGCTTCCCGGTCGGTCTCGAAAGAGCTCCGGTTATGCAGACGCGTCATCCTGTCGTGTCTGACGGCGTAGTTCAGCTTTTCGAGGAGTCTCACCGTAGAGGTCTCGTCATCAAACAGCACCAGGGTGCCCCGCTGGTTGAATCCCGGAAGGGTGAAGTTCTGGTCGGTGCGGTAAAGATAGGGCTTATCTTGGCGGTGCTCATCCTTGACATGGTCGAAATCCGTGAAAATGACGGCATTGCGATGCAGGTGGTCCATCAACGCTTCCATGTCTTTACACTTTCTTGCGGGAATGCCCAGGCGTTGGAAGAAGTTTTGCGAGTATTCGATGATGCCGCCTTGGTTGTCGATGATGACATACATCTCCCGCATGGCGTTCACCAAAACTTCGTGCCCCGTGGCCAAAAGACGGAAGCGGAAGTCGCGGTTGAAGACAAGCCAATAGATGTAATACCCGAAGACGGCGATGAACAGGTAGGTGATGTCGATATAGAAGGTGTGGAAAAAGACATGCACGACATTGAGGGTGAGGCCGAAAACCGTGATGAAAAGTATCAGCGCATAGGGAAGCCGCATGAGGTCGGAATCGAACCGCTTCCACAAATGCAAGAACAGTTTGATGATGACCGTGACGATGATGACATAGCTCAACGCGGTGTGGACCAAGAAGAAGGGGCCGAAAGGGGCGGAAAAAATCGCTTCCTTGTCGGCTAAGGCGCTTCTTTGCTTCGCCATCACCAGAAGGTGGTGCTCGTTCGTCATGGAGAAGCCGAGATTCACGAAGAAGAACATCACGGCGAGAGCCTTCATCCAGACCGGGGTAGTCCGTCCGACAAATTTTTGGATGGTCTCGTGTCCCAGACAGACGATCAAGAATACCAGGGGATAGACAAGCAGGCTGACATGGTAGATGACAAGGATGTTCTCGCTGAGATGGATGAAGAAGGTGACGAGGGTCCAGACGAAGATGGCCGTCACGAAATAACGCAGCATCCGGTATTTCTCATACTGCTTGTATTGGTGCAACCGTATGGGAGGAACAAAGGACAAGAAACCGATCCCGATCAAGACAAGCCAGTGAAAAACCTCCATGATGCCCTCTCCCAACCTTTTCAAAGTGTTGGAGCGCGCCCGGCCAAAGACGATTCGTTTTTCGTTTTTTGTTGATTCTATTGTACCCGATAAGGTCGGGAATACCAAATGCAATGCGCTCCGGCATAAAACGTCTTGGAAACGCTGAAAAGAGGAGTCCACTCTGCAACACTCCGAACCGACTCCCTTTTTGCAAGTCGTTTTCGGAAAACAAAGGACCGGTATTCCTCGCAGGGAGGATACCGGTCCTTTCGTTACGCGAATACCTTCCGACAGTATTGATGGGATGATATTGTCTCACCGCGTTCATGATCGGATGAATTGACGCGACGCATTGTATGACGCTTTCTTCACCATGGTGACGGTTCCTTCGCGATGAAGCGGTCGTAGGACTCTTCGAAATCTCCTTCTCGTTCTCGGGAGGAGTCAAACGTGGTCGCGGCGACGTATTGATGCAGCTGTGCCATGGTCCGGATGCCGGGGATCACCGTTGTGACTGCATCGTAGGACCATAAGAAGCCCGTGGCATAAGCTGTCAGATCATCATCTCCAACGGTGCTTTTCAATTCTTCAACCAGATAGTGTCGCCGCCGCTCAGGATGCTGCCGATGTGGTGCGCGGCGACTTCCTCCGGGGATGTGCTTTTCTGCAGCCTGCGACATCTGACCGATCTTCTCTTCCGAGACTCATCGAGGCGGCGTGTCCTTAAACGAGCGACCCCTTCTTGTCATGATCGGGGTCTTTTTCCATTCTATCCGGCGTGGGACAAGACGTCAAAAGCGCCATAATTGAAGCTTACTTTTCCGCTCTTGGTTTGGTAGAATAGGTTTAGACGAACATTGGAGGTTGTCATGAGCGGTTATAAAAGTACTGAGCAATACTGGGACAAGGCATTCGATCGAATCGAGGTCCGGGTGCTGGAAAGTGAAAAGAGCGGTCATGAAGGAATCGATACCGCTTTGGACTGGATAAGCCGAACATCATCGGTGGTTCTTGATTTCGGCTGTGGCAGCGGTGCGATCCTCGCCTATCTCGCCAAGCGCAAAAAAGGACGATATCACGGCGTTGACATCTCAAAAGGTGCCGTCGCTCTGGCCGAAAAGCTGTTTGCGGTGAACCGATTGGACAAGGGCTTTTTTCTTGTCGGTTCCGTGGAGACTTTACAGGCTTGCAAGAGCGAAGACTTCGATGCCGTGGTCCTTTCGAATGTGCTCGACAATATGAAGCCGAAGGACGCTTTGACGGTCTTGCATGAGGTGCGGAGATTGTTGAAGCCGGGAGGGAAACTGTTGGTCAAACTCAATCCTCATTATGACAAAAAGACCATTGACAAGGAGAATCTGGAGTTGATCGAGACCGATTTCTACTTGGAACCCAGCGGTCTCTACCTATGGAACAAACCCGATGCCTTCTGGCTGGACTTGCTGCGAAAACACTACACGATCCATAGACAGGAACGTGTCCATTTCACAGAAGACCAATACAATCGCATGTTTCTCTGCGTCAAGAATTCCTAGTCGTCTTTCAGCGGCGGTTGGCTGATTGGCGACTTCAATTATTGACAAACAAAAATCCCGGGAATGACCGTCAAACATCTTTGTTTGGTGGGATTCTCGGGATTTTTCAGCGATCTCTCATTCGCTCCGGACGGAAGCGAACTTTTCCGAGGCCGGGGAAAGTGCTTCCTGCGGGAACCAGTTCCTGGTCTTGTTCGCGATCGCGACAAGCATCAACATCACCGGGACTTCCACGATGATGCCCACGGTCGTGGCGAGGGCGACGGGTGAGGCGGCGCCGAAAATGGCGATGGCCACAGCGACGGCGAGTTCGAAGAAGTTGGAGGCGCCGATCATGCCCGCCGGGGCGGCGACGTTGTGTTGCAAGCGGAGTTTCTTCGCGCCCAGATAGGCGATGAAGAAGATGAAGAACGTCTGGATGATGAGCGGTATGCCGATGAGCACGATGTGCAGGGGATTTTGGATGATGATCCCGGCCTGGAAAGAAAAGATCAGCACGAGCGTCAAGAGGAGGCCGATGATGGTCACATGCTTGAATTTGGGCAAGAAACTCTCATTGAAGTATGTCTCCCCTCTTCTTCTCATCACCCGGGTCCTCGTGAAGGCCCCCGCCGCGAGAGGAATCACGACGAAAAGGAACACCGAGATGAGCAGGGTGTCCCAAGGAAGGGGGACTCCCACGGTCTCCAACACACCCGTGAACCGGATGAGCAAGGCCACGATCGGTGTGAAAAGCACGAGAAGGAGCAGATTGTTCGTGGCGACTTGCACCACGGTGTAGGCGGGATTGCCTTTCGTGAGATGGCTCCAGACAAAGACCATCGCCGTGCACGGAGCCGCACCGAGGATGACGGCACCGGCGAGGTATTGTCTCGCCAGGTCGTCTTCAATCAAGCGGCTGAAGACGAAAAGGAAGAAGAGCGCCGCGATCAAGAACATGGTGAAGGGCTTGACAAGCCAGTTGACGACCCAGGTGAGATAGAGTCCTTTCGGCTCCTTGCGAACGTTCCTGAGGCTCGTGAAATCCACCTTGAGCATCATCGGATAGATCATGAGCCAGATGAGGATGGCGATGGGTATGGATATCTCCGCATAGGTGAACCTCTCCAGGAATTCCGGAATGAAGCCGAGATAATGACCTATGAGCACACCGACCACCATGCAGATGAGCACCCAGATAGTCAGATATTTCTCGAACAGATTGATTCTTTTGGTCTCTTTCATCACAATTCTCCTTTCTCGATCCGCCGCAAGAGTCCTGCCACTTTCTCCTTGATCAGATCTCTCGTTTCCCGGAACGCTTCCAGCGGTTTTCCCGAGGGGTCGTCAAGATTCCAATCCTCCCGATGTTCGGCGGGAACATATGCACATTCGGCATGACAACCCATCGTGATGAGAACATCGAAGCTCTCCGGAATATCTTCAAGCCTCTTGGGATGTTGGCCGGACATGTCGATACCGACCTCGGCCATGACTTGTACGGCCCGGGGCTTGATGAAAGGATACTCTTCTGTACCGGCGGAATAGACTTCCGTTTTGCCTTTTCCCAACGTCTTGGCCCAAGCCTCCGCCATTTGACTTCGGCAACTGTTTTGGACACAGACGAACGCCACACGCTTCTTCATGGATTGACCTCCTAGGGTATACAACGATCCTTCTCGAAGGATCGCAGCCTTTCTTTCATGGATGCATACATCTGGGAAGCTCGCACATAGTCGATCAAGGCAATGTGTTTTTTCTTGGCTTCTTTTGCCAAGGTGTAATGTATCCACTTGTGTTCTTTTCTTCCTTCAAGCAAGTCCAACTCCCGGAAAGCCCGCAGATGTTTCGACACATTGGCCTGTTTCATTCGTAAAAAACGTTCGATATCGCAAACACAATACTCATCATCCATGAACATGATGAACATGGCCAAGCGGTTGGCATCGGCGAGCAGCTTGAACATCGCTTCGGGCTTTTCCATGCTCCGCCTCCTATCATATTACTGCCAAGCAATATGTTAACATTTCCCGCTTCTTTTCTCAAGCCGAATATACTTTTTTTACAAAAAAGCCGCTTATGATAAGCGGCCGAGTTCGGTCTGTGTTTCATCCATGGCAGGCATCCGGCGTGAACGTATCGCTGATGGTCGGGCGTCAATCTTGCAAGCGACGCGCCTGCAGGATGAGTTTGACGAGCATGGCGCCATCAAGGCCGCGCACGAACTTTCCCACCTCGACCTCGTGAAGCGCTCCCGCAAGGGCGCGTTCGTCCAAGGGGACGTTTTCGAGGTGCTTTTCGAGCTTTGTCACACTCTCATCCGCGAAGAAATCCCCCTGCACATGCACATTGTGGAGCTTCCCCTGTTTCAAGGTGAAGGTCACGCTCACTTCCCCGAAATCGAAACGTTCTCTCCCCCGGTGTGTCCCCGAGACATCGACCCCCCTGTTCCAGACGGCCGAATCGTATCTCTTTCTCTTGATGGTCTTGATTCTCGCTTTGTCGTACTCGTTTGGCTGATACACGCCCTGAAAAGGCAGGACTTTTTCCAGGTGGCGGATCAAACCTTCCCGGAAGCATTTCAGGCTCATCGACGAGGGAAGCGATTCCTTCACGTTCATCACCCGGGCTTGGGCGCTTTTCAAGCCTTTTCGTCGGTATTTCTCCGGATCGACTTGTAAAAGGGAGAACATCCGTTCGAGGTCCACATCGAACATGACGGTCCCGCCGTGGGCCACCCGGTCTTTGTGCAAAGTCTGGGCGTTTCCGCCGACCTTCTTTCCTGACACCAGCAAATCGTTGCGTCCTCCGAAAGCGGCATCGAGACCCAATGTGCAAAGATAATCCGCAACCGGGCGCACGAAGCGTTGGAAACGGTCGTCTCTTTTGTCTTTGTCGGCGAGGAACCACACGTTCACGCATCCTTCGTCCTGATACACCGCACCCCCGCCCTTGAGCCTACGCAGAACATCGATGTCCCATTCTTCCGCGAGGTCGAGACGGACCGCGTCGGAAGCGTTCTGGTTGCGGCCGATGACCACACAGGGTCTGTGTTGGAACACCATGAAATACGCCCCCGGCTTCTCTTTCAGGAAATATTCCATCAAGGCCAGATTGAACCGTACATCCGATGAAGGTGTCAAGACGCGGTGCATGGAATCACCACCGAATATGTTCATTTTTCTCTTGCATCGTCCTCTATGGCGGCGTCTGTGTCGGAAAGGAGATCAAGGACATATAAGAAAATCATCGGGCTAATCCACACCCTTTTTGGCAATCCATGAGATTCCACTCTAGCTTTGCGCTTGGTCTGACCAATTACCAAACATGGCGTTCTGTAACGTTCTCATTTTGAAAGGATGGCGTGTCCCTAATGATTTTAGTACCTGGATGACACATGGAAAGCCAAACTATTTCAGTTGATCCAAACTTATGTTCAGCGCTTTGGCCACACCTTCACCATAGGCGCGATCAGCTTGAAGACAATGCTTGATATGACGATGTTTAATAAAGTCGGGAACACCCGTCATATCATTGGCTGTATTGTCAAAAAGCGCCTGTTTTTGCTGGTCGTTCATTAATTGGAATAATTTCCCGGCCTGTGTGAAATAATCCGCATCATCTTCTCTGAAATCCCAATGTGCTGCATAGCCTGCAATTTTGAGCGGTGGCTCGCGCAAAGATTTTTGATCTTCCCATTCCCCTTGACTGTTGGGCCAATAATGAACGCGGCCGCCGTAATTGCCATCCATGCGCAACATGCCGTCGCGATGGTTGCTGTTTGCTTGTACGTCTTCTCTTGGAGCGTTGACAGGGATCTGGTGGTGGTTGACACCTAGACGATACCGTTGCGCGTCACCATAGGCAAACAATCTTCCTGCCAACATCTTATCCGGCGAGAAGCCGATGCCGGGTACAATATTCGCAGGGTTGAACGCAACTTGTTCAACGTCTTGGAAATAGTTTTCGGGATTTCGATTCAATTCTAGGATTCCCACCTTGTGAAGCGGATACTCTGATTTATACCATACTTTCGTCACATCGAATGGATTGTATGAAAACGACTCCGCATCCTTTTCCGGCATGATCTGAACCGACATTTCCCATCGGGGAAATTCTTTTCTTTCAATCGCTTCAAACAGATCGCGTTGGTGACTCTCACGGTCTTTCGCGATCAGAACCTCTGCTTCTTCATCGGTGAGACATTTGATACCTTGCAGTGTTTTGAAATGGAATTTGACCCAGTGACGCTCATTTTGTGCGTTGATCAAGCTGAACGCATGTGTCCCATATCCATTCATGTGTCGGTACGACAAGGGGATGCCGCGCTCACTCATCGTAATCGTGACTTGGTGCAATGCTTCGGGAAGGCTTGTCCAGAAATCCCAGTTGTTGGTCGCGCTTCGCAAATTCGTTTTCGGGTCACGTTTTATGGCCCGGTTCAAATCGGGAAATCGCAAAGGATCGCGTATGAAGAATACCGGCGTGTTGTTCCCGGCAATATCCCAGTTCCCTTCTTCCGTATAGAACTTGATTGCGAATCCCCGGATGTCACGTTCGGCATCGGCGGCACCGCGTTCCCCCGCCACAGTTGAAAACCGTATGAACAGATCTGTCTTTTTGCCTATTTCATTGAATAGTTTTGCTTTGGTGTATTTGGTAATGTCATGCGTCACTGTGAAGGTTCCGAAAGCACCACTTCCCTTGGCATGCATACGACGCTCGGGAATGACTTCTCGATTGAAATGGGACAGTTTTTCTAAAAACCAGACATCTTCCATCAACAACGGTCCGCGCGGACCGGCAGTCAAGATATTCTCATTGTCCGATACCGGTGCACCGGTCGCGTGAGTCAATTTCTTCTTGGTATTTTTTGCCATCAATTCCACTCCCCTTTTGATTATATTATAATCGTTATCAGGGTTTTGACCACATATATTTGGAAATCGCCAATGGAATGTTCCTGTTCAACCAACAATTCATGTGGTCTATACACAATGTGATCCACTTCTTCATCCCCAGCTTCCGCTTTGGGCTGTCGTAGCGGGGCGTCTCTACCAACCGCTCGGCGACCACATGCCGTTCGTCCTCGTCCGTGCTTTTTCCCGGTCCCCGTCTTGCCTCTTCAAGGGCTTCGACGTGTTTACGGATGGTATCGCGATGAAAACCCGTCCCCGATGGATCCTCCGGATGTCCATGCCGCTGCGGCGAGAATCGATGATTTTGCGTTTCGTCTTCACGCCGCCCGCTTGCAATGTCCATTAGCAATATGTGTATATTAAAAGAAGATGAAGGGATATGATGTTATAATGAGAGTAGCTCATCACAGACGGGATGTCCTGTTCGAGATAGAAGGGAGTGGTGTAACACGGTTTGCGTACATAGCGTTTCCTCATATCCTTGAGAAACCCGATGGTATTTGCACTTATGTGCAAATCGAGTCCATCAACGCCTCATATTTTATAAGTTCCCTCTGATTCAACACCCTTCGGTATGCGATTTATGACATGTTTTTGATTATCTATGGGAAAGCGGCAAATGCCAGACGATGCAAGGACACTGAAATCGTAATATCGATTAGACACCACAAGATGAAAACAATAACAGTCAGGGTGAAACAACAAACGCTTGACGAGTCTTCGAACCCCACTTTGTGCATAGCATACATCATCTGTCATGTTGCAGGAAGCGCGATGATGGGAACACATGCGCAAAAGACCATGTCTTTCGTTTCCGTGTGGACAACGACACCCGGCTCAAGTTACATGTCATAATCATAACAGATCATGTGAACAGCGACGAAAAAAATGTTGAAGGAGTATTATATGTGTATCGCATTTTGGAAAAAGAAAAAAGCCAAACGCCGTACGGACACTTCTCCTTTGAATCATCCTGAGGAAGAAAAATCAGTCACGAAGTCAGAAAGCATTATTGTTGAAGAAGTAGAATCTGATGTGTCTATGGATAATGAAAAAAACAAGGTCCCGAAGTATCACGTGTCACAAAACAAGAAAAAGGATACAGAATCTTATTTGAAATGGCGGGTCAGAAAAGAAAGTTCAGATAAGACGATTCAGTTTTTTGACACACAAAAGCATGCGATCGATTACGCCCAAGAATTGGCAAGCCAAGCAAAAACGACGGTTGTCATTCATAAGCTCGATGGTTCGATTCGCAAACAAGATTACTCGAAAAAAGAATAGTCGGAGCTCGGTAATAAACAGCGTGATGACACATACAGCATTAAAAAAAGTCATTTCAAACCATTGAGTTAGGAAATGACTTTTTTGCTTATCGTGCAGAATTTTAAAAATAGAAAAGTTCCTCTTCATATTGCTCAAGTCTTTCGCGATGCTTTATGTTTTTCATTGCTCGCTTTGCCTCGACCGGCTTCATGCCATCTTAGCTTGACGATGGTTGTGGCCGGTGGCGCTGGCGATTTCCGCGTAATTCTTGCCTTTCTCATAGAAGAGTTTTCGGATATAATGCACTTGGGGATTGTCAGCACGCCCTTTCGCATCCTTTCCGTGTTGGTCTACTAAAAGGATAGGTGATTGTGGTCCGTGCTGGCAATCCCTTTTATTGAGGCATTGTACTTTTCGTTTCCATTAATTGTATTTTACATTGCCACAAACATGGTTGCCACTGAAGTGATACGGCTCGTTGTATCGTTTCTACTGGTAACTTTGATCAAACAATCATATCAAAAGGAAAAGGGTAGGCGACCGCTCGTTGCCTACCCTTAGTGTAATACCAGTCTTTCTTATATCCCCAGTTCACGGGTATGTCAAATGCATTCCAATCCTCATGCCACCCTTCCGGAATCTCCGTGGCTTGCACGTTGTCAAGGCACCTTGGAAAGCGTGCTCACCAATGATTTCGACGTTATCCGGTATGTGGATGCTTGTTAGATGATTGTGGTCTCAAAAGGCATAAGCTTGTAGAGAGTATAACTTCAACGTCCGCTTTGCGTTCCTCTTGAACGGCTTCGTCATCGGCGGTCACGGTGATGACGTTCTCGTCACTGTCCACATCGATGTAGCCGGTCTCGATGGCGGCGTCCAAAAACTCTGCCAGCGCCACCTTATAGCGCAGGCCTTCAAGCTCAAGGTCGGCTGCGACGATTTCGGCGTCCTCGTTGAGCAGTTGGATGCTTACAATGTTCTCGTCCTCATCTCGGATGAACTCAACGCCTGGGTTCATGTCGACGGTCGAACAGGAATAGTTGTCCTAGGTTTGTCCGTTAGCGCGACGTTGCTGCGCTTCATCACGTTGGTTCTCGATCCGCTCCTCGTATGCTGAGCGGATTTCGTCGATCTTGGCGTCGGCGGAGACGCGGATGGCGTCGTAGTCAGGCGTGGCGATCTCATCGTTATCGACTTTTTCGCGATGCGCTTCTACGCGCTCTTGTGCCATGTCGCGCATCTCTTCCTTCATCTCCTGCGCCTCTGCGCGGCGTTCTTCGATGAACTCTTCCATTCTCTCGTGATGCTCATCGATCAGGATGGTCATGATTTCGCCGTGCTCGAGGTCGAGCGCCGCTTCAAACGTCAGGTCCTCGTCGATCTCGACCGCTC
>PWYL01000075.1 GCA_003568315.1 Mollicutes bacterium
CAAGTGCCGCACCATGGGATGTAGGGTGTGGACGAACACGTTTCCACGTGGCGTCGGCGGAGCGCGTCCGCTGACCTTACTTTGGTTTTCTCGGAGTATTGTTCACGGACCTCTCGAAATATGCATCCGGGGAGGTTTTTTGTTTGGAAAGATCCGCTTTCGATTTGCGCAAGGTGCTTGTCGCCTCCATGCTCGTCGCCATCGCCACGGTGATGAAACTCATCTCGGACATCCCCCTCCATTTCACGGGGGCTTCGTTCACGATCCGTCTCGAGATGGTCGTCTTCATGTTCGGCGGTATCGTGCTCGGTCCCTATTTCGGCTTTCTCATCGGCGCCTTGACGGACATCCTCTATGTGCTCTTTTCGCCTTTCGGTGTGAGCTTCCCCACGCTTTTCACCCTTTCGGCGATGCTTTGGGGCGGCGTTGCGGGATTGATCTTTCATGGTCAGACGAAGCCCGGACTCAAGCGTTTTTCGCTTTTTGTCGTCGTGCTCTCCGTCGTGACGATGTTGCTTGATTCCGTGCAGCTTTATATCCTCGGGATCGGGACGGCCGATCCCACCGTGGGGTTCATGGCGCAAGTGTGGGCTCTGGCCCGTTTCGTCCGTCTGCCTTTCCTCTGGCCCGTGCAGATCGCGGCCACGTTGTATCTTCTTCGGCGGTTGACACCGTATTTGCACCAGTCATTGTCGGAGAGTGCCGAGTGGTAGATGAAAAAGATGTCGGATTTTCCGACATCTTTTTTTGTTGGGGCTTATCAGGCAATCTCGATAATCTTGATTTCCCCCGGTCCGAGATGGATGTCGAGGACGTTCCCTTCGAGAAACTGCGTGAAGGCACGGGGTCTTTCATGGGTGGAAAAAAGGAGTTCTCCCCGGCGATTGTGATTGGCAGTCCTTTGGCGCAAGGGGCCGATATCGGGGTATTGCCAGACTTCGTGGGCGCAATCGAGGTTGGAAAAGACAAAAAGCATCCGGCCGTCTTCTTTCCCGTAAGCGAAGCCCACGACATGAGGGGGATCCAAAGGGAGAAAGAAGAAACGCTCGGGATCCATAATGCAATCGAGCCATGCTTTCCGCAAAGGGGCGAGCGTCTTCAAGATGGCGGGAATCACATGGCGCCTTTCACTCTTGTAGTGGAGGGCGTAGTGGTCGAAGAGGGCGAGTTTCCCATAGAGGGGGTCGGATAGAGGAAGACGTCTCCTTTCCCTATCGCTCGCATCGAGGCCGAGATTCATCGCCTGCTTTTCCAAGACCTCGAGGCCGCTGTTTATGAAGGGGACGGCGTTCGGGAGGAAATAACAAAGCGCGACCATGTTGAAGGCGAAAGGCTCGCCGCCCTCTCTTGCCGCAAGCCGCGGGGTGTCATGGGTCTCGGCGGCGGCGAAGAAGGGGATCTCCCGCTTGGCGAGATCCTCGATGAAACGGGTCGTATCGCCCGTGAAGGGTCGGGTCAAGGCGTAGAAGCCGTTTCCCGTCATGATGTTGTAGCCTTTCTTTTGGCTTATGGCGGCGTTTCCCGGGTCCAATTCCTCGGCGATGAGACCGAAGTCGGGATCGATCGCTCGTGCACGTTTGATAATCCGTTCCAAAAGGTCGGAAGGGAGGGCGTGTCCCATGTCGATGCGCGCCCCGTCGATCCCATAGGATCTTTGGTAGTGGGGCAGAATGTCGGCGAGGAGGTCCCAGAGCTCTTCGTTTTTTTCTGTCCCGGGATGGAGGTTCGCCTTGATGGTGTCAAAAAGGATGTAGGGCGGCTTGTCTTTCCCTTCGAGATGCATCTTTGCTTTCTTGGGGTGGTCGAGATACAGCCGCAAGAACGTCACATCGTCCCAGGGGGGTTGCGGATCGTTGATGCGGTCCGAGAAGGCCGGAGCGACGGTGAGGTCGAACTCCCTCTCGATCGCGGCGAGGATGTCCTCTTCGTCCTTGATTGTAGCGAAACGCTCCGGATGAAGAGTCTTCGGATCGAAACGGAACATGCCGAGATGGCGTTTCACATCCTCGCTTTGATAGACTTGCGCCAGATTCTCATGCTCAGGCAGGGCCAAGGGCGCGACGCCGGGGACTTCCGGTGCACGATAGAAGGGCTCCTCGGACTTTTTGATCCAATAGAACCATTCGGGATGTTCCCTCATCAAACGGCTCTCGAGGCCGTTTGTGCGGGGGATGATGTCGATGAGTACGCGGATGCCCAGTGCATGCGCGGCATCGACCAAGGCGCGGAATTCCTCGTCGATCGTGAAATCCTCGCCCGTGAGGCTCTCTTTTAAAGAGGGATCCAGACGGAAGAAGTCGATGACACTGTAGGGGCTTCCGGCATCGCCTTTGGAATGTCTTCTCCCGTGTTCCATGACGGGGAGGAGATAGAGTGTGTCCACCCCCATCCGTTGCAAGAACGGAAGCAGAGCGACCATCTTCAAAAATGATCCCGTCTCGTCCTCACCGTGGAGATTCTTCCCTTCGAGCCGGCCGTTTCTATCGCTGTCCCAGGAAGCCGAGGTCCGGACGAGGCTCGAATAGATGACGCTTCTTTCGAGCCATGCACCGTTTTGGCCGGTCTCACCCGGCAGCGCCGAAAGCGGTGTCTTTTCCTCAATGTCGGCTCCCTTGTCGAGGATGTGATCGAAGAGATGGTAGAAAAAGACATAAGGGTTGACGAGCACTTCGCCTTCCACGGTGGGGGTGTGGGCATGTTTTGGCAACGAAAACAACGTAAAAAGGTCGGGGAGCGCATAGTTTTCCACCTTGCGCCGCCTGCGGGAGTGGAAATAGCCATGGAATCTCTGAAGCAAAGTGTCCGCCATAAGAAATCTTCCTTCCGGTTCAAGTCCATTATACAAAAGCCCCTTCGGAAAAGAAACGGAAATCTGAAACAAGTAAACGCTTACGGAGAGGGTGAATATCTGTTCATCGGCCTGAAAAACTGTTATAATCATCCCGGAAGGTGATATGTATGACAAGACCTGTCGTCCTCATCGTCATGGACGGTCTCGGCCTCGCCGAAGAAGGGGAAGGCAATGCCGTCAGCCTGGCGAAGACACCAAACCTTGACGAGCTCATGAAAGCCTACCCCTCGGACTCTTTGCAGGCGAGCGGCATGGCCGTGGGACTTCCCGAAGGCCAGATGGGAAACAGCGAAGTCGGCCACTTGAACCTCGGTGCCGGCCGCGTGGTCTATCAGTCCTTGACCCGCATTCACAAAGCCATCGAGGATGGCTCCTTCTTCCAAAACGCTCTCTACAAGAACGCTTTGCGCCATGTGAAGAAGAACGATTCCAAGCTCCACATCATGGGGCTTTTGAGTGACGGCGGCGTGCATTCGCATATCGACCATTTCAAAGCCATGCTCGATTTCGCGAGAGCGGAGGCAATCGAAAAAGTCTATGTGCATGCCTTCTTGGACGGAAGGGACGTCCCCCCGAAGTCGGCCTTGACCTATATCGCCGAACTCGAAGACTACATGGAAGAGATCGGCAAGGGCTCGCTCGCGAGCGTCCACGGTCGCTACTATGCGATGGACCGCGACAAGAACTGGGAGAGGATCCAAAAGGCCTACGACATCCTCACAGAAGCCAAGGGCCGCCGGGCCGACACCGCCAAAGCGGGTGTGGAAAGATCCTATGAGGAAGATGCGACGGATGAGTTCGTCGTCCCCTTCAACGTGGATCCCGCAGGCACAATCGAAGACGATGACGTCTGCATCTTCATGAACTTCCGGCCCGACCGCGCCATTGAGCTTTCCGTCTCGCTTTCGAATCCCGAGAAGTCGGGTCTTGAGCACAAGAAGACCCTCAAGAACCTCCACTATGTCTCCACCATGCACTATTCGGAAGATGTAAAAGGCTCGATCGCCTTCGACCTGCAAAAACTCGAAGACCTCTTCGGCGACACCGTGAGTGAAGCGGGTCTGAAACAGCTCCGCATCGCCGAGACCGAAAAGTACGCCCATGTCACGTTCTTCTTCGACGGCGGCACCGACCGCGAGATCAAGAACGCGAAACGGATCCTCATCGACTCCCCCAAAGTCGCGACCTACGACATGCAGCCCGAGATGAGCGCCCATGAGGTCACAAGAAGGGTGCTCGAAGAACTCGAAGAAGACGAATTGGACACCGTCATCCTGAATTACGCCAACTGCGACATGGTCGGCCACACGGGTGATATCCAAGCGACCGTGAAGGCCGTCGAGACGGTGGACGGATGTGTGGGGAAAGTCGTGGAGAAAACCCTGCAAAAAGGCGGCGTGGCCATCGTCACGGCCGATCACGGCAACGCCGAGAAGATGTTGGATACCGAAGGCGGCATCCACACCGCCCACACGGAAAGTGTTGTCCCCATCATCATCACCGACAAGTCTGTGAAACTCCGTTCCGACGGCATCCTCGGTGACATCGCCCCGACGATGCTTGCCTATCTCGATGTCGAAAAACCCCCGAAGATGACGGGAAAGAGCCTCATCGAAGAATGACCCCGAACGCTTCATTCCATAGAACGAAAAAAGAATCCGAAGGAGAGATGAACATGCCCTATATCAACGACGTGTATGCCCGAGAAGTACTCGACTCCCGCGGAAACCCGACCATCGAGGTCGAAGTCCGCACCGATTCCGGCGCTTTCGGCAGAGCCTTGGTCCCGAGCGGCGCCTCCACCGGGGAACACGAGGCGGTCGAACTCCGTGACAACGACAAGTCCCGCTACAACGGCAAAGGTGTCACGAAGGCCGTCGACAACGTGAACGAGGTCATCGCCCCCGAACTCATCGGCCTCGATGTCACCGAACAGCTCCTCATCGACAACACCCTGATCGAGCTTGATGGCACCAAGAACAAAGGCAAGCTCGGCGCGAACGCCATCTTGGGCGTTTCCATGGCCGCCGCCCGTGCGGCCGCCGAATTCACAGGATTGCCGCTTTATCGCTATTTGGGCGGTTTCGCGGCGAGAGAACTCCCCACCCCGATGATGAACATTCTGAACGGCGGCAGCCACGCCGACAACAACGTCGACTTCCAGGAGTTCATGATCATGCCCGTGGGTGCGAACTCTTTCAAGGAAGCCCTCCGCATGGGAAGCGAGATCTTCCACGCCTTGAAGAAGGTCCTGCAAGCCAAGGGCTACAACACCGCCGTCGGTGACGAAGGCGGCTTCGCCCCCGATCTGAAGTCCAACGAGGAAGCCTTGGAAGTCATCATGGAAGCGATTGCGAAGGCGGGTTACATTGCCGGCGACGACATCGTCTTCGCGATGGATGTGGCCGCGAGCGAATTCTTCGACAAAGACAAGGGTCTCTATGTGTTGGAAGGCGAAGGCGGCCGCGAAGTGACCGCCGCCGAACTCACCAAGATCTATGAGGACCTCGCGGAGAAATATCCCATCGTGAGCCTCGAGGACGGCCTTGACGAGAACGACTGGGAAGGCTGGAAGATCCTCACCGAGAAACTCGGTAAAAAGATCCAGCTCGTCGGCGACGACCTTCTCGTCACGAACACCGCGAAACTGCAAAAAGCCATCGATGAAGGCATCACCAACAGCATCCTCATCAAGGTGAACCAGATCGGCACCCTGAGTGAGACCTTCGAAGCGATCGAGATGGCCAAACGCGCGGGTTATACCGCCGTCATCTCGCATAGAAGCGGCGAGACCGAGGATTCCACGATCGCCGATATCGCCGTCGCGGCGAATACCGGCCAGATCAAGACGGGATCGCTCTCCAGGACCGATCGCACCGCGAAATACAACCAGCTTCTCCGGATCGAGGACGACCTCCAAGATGCGGCCGTTTTCAAAGGCGGCAAGGTCTTCTACAACCTCCGCTGAATTTCAAGCTCCCGCGCTTTCCTTCGAGGGAGCGCGGGAGCTTTCTTCACTGGGAAGGAAAAAATCCTTCCCCTCTTGATTTTCCGGCGGTTTCCCCCTATAATGTGTATTGGTCGCTTTTCGCGGCCTTCCGAAGTATCCTAGATTCTTTTCTTCCAGGAGGTTCATTTTATGCGCGCGATTGATATATTGTTGTTGGTAGCGGCCATCATCCTCATCACACTGGTCGTCATCCAGACGTCCAAGGACAACGCCGCAAACGCATTCAGTGGTGAAAAGTCCGAGCTCTTCAGTCACCAGAAGGAACGCGGCATGGAGCTCTTCTTGAGTCGCGCCACCCTCGGGACTTCCATTGTGTTCATCGCCTTGGCGATCATCGCGATGGTCTAAGGACACTGAAAGGTGTTCTTTTTTTCTTAAACGGAGGCATCGTCATGAGAGAGAAAATACTCACGTTCCTCAGAAAGCAAAACGGCAAGAAATATTCCATCCGCGCTTTGAGCGAAGCGCTCGGTTTCACTAGCGCCGAAGACTACAAGACGCTCGCGAAGATTGTGAACGAGCTCGAAGAGGAAGCCCGCATCGTGCCCAACAAAAAGAACGAATACACCCTCATCGAATACAGCGACTACGCCAAGGGCGTGCTCCAAGTGAAGAAGAAGGGCTTCGGCTTCCTGCTTGCGGAAGAAGCGGACGAAGACGACATCTACATCGCGAAAGAGAACATGAATAACGCCATGCACAACGACCGCGTGCTCGTCAGGGTGAGAAGAAGCCCCAAAGGTTTCAAAAAAGAGGGCGTGATCGAGCGGATACTCGAGAGGAACTACACCCATCTCGTGGGGACCATCGCGAAAAAGGGGGAGGAATACCGTCTTTTGCCCGATGAGCGAAGCCTGAAGATGGAGATTCTCGTCCCGAAGACGCATCTGAACGATGCGAAAGTCGACGACAAGGTCCGCGCCCGCATCCTTTCTTACGCCTTCGAGGACAAGCGCATGGTCTGCAAGGTCGAAAGGATCGTCGGAGAAAAAACGGCCCCCGGCGTCGATATCACAAGCAAGGTGTTGAAACACGGCATCGAGGAGGAATTCCCTAGAAGCGTCCTTGCCGAAGCGAAAAGCTTCCCCGAAATCGACACGGAAGACAAAGGTAGAAGGAAGGATTTCCGTTCGCGCCCCGTCGTCACGATCGATGGTGCCGATGCGAAGGACTTCGACGATGCCGTCGAAGTGGAAAAACTCGATGATGCCACCTTCTTCCTCGGGGTGCACATCGCCGATGTGAGCCACTACGTCCAAGAGGGAAGCGAACTCGACCAGGAGGCCTTCAAGCGCGGCACGAGCATCTATCTTGTCGACAGGGTCATCCCGATGTTGCCAAAGAATCTTTCCAACAACCTCTGCTCACTCATGCCCGGCCGTGACCGTTACGCGCTTTCGCTTTTCATGAGAATCGACACCAAGGGAAAGATCATCGATCATGAGATCCATGAAAGCATCATCCGCTCCAAAGCGCGTCTCACCTATAAAGAGGTGAATCGCATCCTCGCCGGTGACGAAGAAACGAAGAAGAAGCGAGAGAACCTTCTTCCCATGATCGAAGCCATGGAAGAACTCGCCCGTATCCTCAGAGAACAACGCACGAAGAAGGGAAGCCTTCATTTCGAGACCGACGAGGCGGAGATCACGCTCGATGATGCGGGCAAAGCGATCGGTGTCACCTTGCAGGAAAGAGGCGAGAGCGAACGTTTCATCGAGGAGTTCATGCTGGTGGCGAACAAGGTTGTCGCCCGGCATGTCTATTGGACGGAACTCCCTTTCCTCTACCGGGTGCATGAAGAGCCGAAAGAGGAAAAACTCGAACAGCTCCTCACCGTGGCGAACGCCCTCGGCTTCGGCGTGAAAGGCAAGAAGGCCATCACCCACAAGGAACTGCAGAAGCTCCTCCAGAAGGTCGAAGACACCGCCGGCGAAAAAGGCATCAACATGATGATGCTCCGCTCGATGCAAAAGGCGGTCTATCACGAGAAATCCCTCGGCCATTTCGGCCTCGCTTTTGACCACTACACCCACTTCACCTCGCCCATCAGGCGCTATCCCGACCTCATCGTGCACCGCCTTCTGCGCGAATACTTCCTGCACGGAAGAGACACGTTGAAGACGGCGAAACGCTACGAGAAACGCCTGCCCATGATCGCCGAATACGCAAGCGTCAGGGAAAGGAAGGCCATCGACCTCGAGCGCGATGTCGCCGACATGAAAAAGGCCGAATACATGGAAGATAAAATCGGCGAGACGTTCGAAGGTCACATCAACGGTGTCGTGGGTCACGGCATCTATGTCTCGCTTGCGAACACCATCGAAGGGCTCATCCATATCTCCGAGCTCGCAGACGACTACTATGTCTTCGACGAAGAGCACCTCTTGCTTGTGGGAAGAAGGAAGAAGAAGGTCTATCGCATGGGGGAAGCGATACGCGTGCAAGTGCGGAGTGTCAGCATCGTCGAAGGCGAGATCGACTTCGTCCTCGCGGGAGGCGATTAGATGCACACCATCGCCAGAAACAAGAAGGCCCGCCACCTCTATGAACTCGAAGACACTTTCGAGGCGGGCATCGTCCTGAAGGGCACAGAAATCAAATCGGTGCGCGCCGGCAAAGTGAGCATCCAGGACTCTTACGTGCGCATCAAGGCGAACGAAGCCTACATCATCAACATGCACATCGCCAAATACCGCCAGGGAAACGTCTTCAACCACGAAGAGACTCGGGAGCGCAAGCTCCTCCTTCACAAACAAGAGATCATCCGCCTCAAAAGCAAGACCGAAAGGGAATCCTACACCATCGTCCCTTTGCAGGTCCATATCAAGGAAGGTTTCTGCAAAGTGGAGATCGCCCTCGCCAAGGGCAAGAAAAAATACGACAAGCGGCGCGCCCTGAAAGAAAAAGATATCAAGCGCCGCATGGAGAAAGCCTTGAAAGAACGCTATTGACGTTTCGCCAAGACGAAAAAAAAGACTGCTTTTCCTCAGAGGAAAGGCAGTCTTTTGTGTGACTCGGTCAGTCCTTTCTGTTTTTGTGATCGCGGATCGCTTCTTCGAACATGGCCTCCATCTTTTCCACACTGCGTTCGAGACGGAACCTGTCGGCGAATTCGCGGTAGCGAAAAGACAGTTTCTCGCGCTCTTGCGGATGATTTACCATCCAATCAATCTTTTTGGCGAGATGATCGGCATCCCCCGCACGGAAGCGGTTCTTCTCATCGAGGGCGAACTGGCTCGTGGCACTCGTCTCGGAGTCGCTTATCACGGGGACGAGGCCACAGGCGAAGGCCTCGAGACAGCTGATAGCCTCGATGTCGATGTCGGAAGCGTGCACATAGAGGTCGGAAGCGTTCAAAACGTCGATGAGGTCTTCTTGTTGGTAGAAGGAGAACGCCACGGGGTTCGTGAGCTTTTTCGAAAGCCGCACGAGTTTCTTCCGCCAAGGGCCCCTTCCGGCGAAAACGAGCTGGATGTCTTTTTCGTGTTTTGAACGTCTGATGGCCTCGATCAGTATATCCTGACGTTTCTCGCGCGAGTAGCGTCCGACCATGGTGATGACGAATTTGTCCCGCCAAGAATTCGGCTTCTCGACAGCACGCGGCGCGAATTTCTCGCTCACCCCGTTCGAGATGACATGCAGTTTCGCCTTGGCATCGCGCTTATCCAACTGTTTTTGAATCATTCGCGAAGGACAGTGGATGTGGTCGAAGCGGTCGTAGAACCGCTTATGGATCTTGTAGAGCATCTCGTTGAGGAAGCCGAAACGCTCAAGATAGAGGGTCGAGGTGATGTTTTCCGGCTGCAGATGGATTCCCGCCGTCGAGGGGATATTAAGCCTATCGGCAATCTTTTTGGCTTTTCGCTCGAGCTCGAAAGGCAGCATGAAATGGACGACATCAGCGTCTCCGATGACCTTTTCGACGACGTCTTCCCGGGGATGGGCGAGAAACATCCCTTGCGAACGGGCGACCTGATAGAGGATGGGATAACGTTTGATGCCCGTGGCATGTACTGCGGCATCGCCGTTTTCGTTCCCGCAGATGATGGCGATCTCATGGCCCCTGTCGCGGAGACATTTCGCCATCCGCGTGGCCGAAAGCGTCATCCCGTTCCCGGGGACACCATAGAGGTCCAACACAAAGACGATTTTCATGGAATTCCCCTTCCTGAGTCGGTAGTGAAAGTTCTGTCTCTAACAGACAGACCCTCTTCATTATACTAAAGCGGGGATTCCTTTTCCATATAAACCTCAGGGAAAGTACAAGAACATCCAAACGGTCAAAAGCACATATCTCTTGTGGGTGTTGACACCGCAATACATGCAAGTGACCGGTGAGTTGCGTGAAATCTTGCACACATGTGCACATGTGGTATAATATGGGTGGCTGGGGTTGTTATGGATTCGACAGGGTAGTGGACACTTGATGAGCATGCCTTGGTGGTGCAAGTAAAAACACCGCTCGGTTATAATAACCGGAGAACAACAAACTGCTTTTGCAGCTTAAGAAATAAGCTGCCTGCACCCTCGGGAACGCCCGCGGCCCGGGACGTGCAGACAGATAGCGGGCTTTACAGTGGCGGCGCTGTCCTAGCGGCCGCTGTGAAACCGACAGGACTCGCCCGGATCCACGGTTGTTTGTTGACGGGGTTCGGGTCAAACCAACCAACAAACTAAGCATGTAGCGCATTAAGTGGGAACTGCTTTGGACAGGGGTTCAAATCCCCTCAACTCCACCAACTCTGCCCGCGTCCCGGAAATCCGGATGGCTTAGAATGGCCGTTAACGGATTTCCGGTTTTTCATTTGCCCGAAAAACGGCAAAAAATTGGGGGCCAAAAGTGCGATTTTTTTCGGTTCCCCCTATTGCGATAGGGGAAACGCGAAAAAATGACAAGATGAAGTGATCCGAAATCGATGAGGTGGCATTATTTGAGATTTGTACATCGTTAGAACGAACAGGAACAATCAATTCCCCCCCTGTACATCCAAAAATTCAGAGGTAGTAGCGGTAGTGGGGGTAGTGGAACAAGAATGAGGAAATAGGTAGTGGCAACCTTAGTCATCAGTAAAGAGGTCATTGAATACTCGCCTGTAATGGCTAAGATAGTACGTTTTGGCCCTACATTCTCAGAGCACATAGAAAAGATCACAATCCCCCTTGTACATCCAAAAATTCAGAGATAGTAGCGGTAGTGGGCGTAGTGGAACAAGAATGAGGAAATAGGTAGTGACAGTTATAGTCGTCAGTTATGATTAGATTGAAAGACGGTCTTGGCCCCCACAAGTTCTAAAATAAGAAACCCGCTACGATCTTTCTTCAAGTTTCAAATTGATTAATAAAGAATTTATTATGATATTAAATAATATAGTGCTATGATGAACATGTAGTTACGAGTACATCAAATACTCAATGCCATATAGAAAGGAGACCGAGATCCCCTTATGATAGAACCACTTGTTCTTATTATTATTGCTGCTTCGATCTTAGTCATATTGTTTTTTGCTTACATGACGAAAATTAAACTCGCCAGCTATATCGCGTATACTATTTTAGCAGCTGTTGCAGTGAGCATGGCATTAACTGGATTGATTGGACTCATCAATGATATAGACTTC
>PWYL01000035.1 GCA_003568315.1 Mollicutes bacterium
ATGTGCCTATAAAGAAAGCTCAATTTTCCAATTTTGAAGCCTTGACGATTTGATTCCAGGCCAACAATAATTTACAAATTAAATCTACCCATAAATCATTTCATATTTGGGTTGGTTAATTGATTTAGATCTAGCACTACGTCTAAATAAAGCGGTTATTTTAGTTTTTATCAATATACATTGATTGAGGAAAAACGTGAAGAATAGTTATGATAATTTTATTCTAACCGCTAATAAGCGGGTGAATCGTTCAGAAAATAATTGAGCTTTCTTTATAGGCACATTAATCAATATACATTGATTAACGAAAAGACGTCAATAATAGTTGTGATAATTTAATTCTAACCGCTAATAAGCGGGTAAATCGTTTATAAAGAAATTGAGCTTTCTTTATAGGCACATCTTTTTTTATTGACAATGGCGCAATAACGCCTTTTCACCAGTTCTCACATATGGTGCGGCCATATGCAGAAATGAAAAACCGTACGAAAGAGTTTCGTCTTGAAGCTCGTGCGGTTCAGTATCTCATGGTTTCATGAACATTCCTACAATGGGTCATGACCAATCAAATCCTGTCCGACCTCTATACATCCCGTTGTCATTATATCATGGAAACGTAAAAGGGCATACTTTGCGGCAAGCAATCGTCCCATGAAAAAACCGCCTTGCGGCGGTCAATCTTGTACGGGTTCGATTTCATGTTCGTGCAATCTGTGATGGG
The DNA here is from genome assembly GCA_003568315.1 of Mollicutes bacterium. Taxonomy (GTDB): domain Bacteria; phylum Bacillota_I; class Bacilli_A; order Izemoplasmatales; family Izemoplasmataceae; genus T1SED10-81. The sequence continues at coordinate 722 of PWYL01000035.1, forward strand.
TCTCGGTGACGGTCTTCACCGTGTAGGTGCCGTCCTCGTTGACACTTTCTATCTCCACCCGGGCATTCAGTTTGGGAGCATACACCATATCACCGGGAAAGAAACGGCGAGCGGGCGCGGCCCCGTCCAAAGCTTTCAGGGCTTCCGCTTCGCTCGCATCCTCTTGGATGTGTTTTTGGTAGATGTCGGCATAGATTTCGAAGAGCCTCTCCGAAGCATCGAGCAGCTCCCGTTTCGAACAGGCGTCCGCACTCATGGCCGATAGGTTGCGGCTCTCTTGACGCTTCTTGAAACTTTCGAGGGCCTTTTCCATCTTCAATACGGATGCCTCATCCAACTCGTGTTTGTTGTGTTCGAGAAAGCGTTCGATCTTTCGGGCGCGGTCGTCGGCTTCTTGTTCCTTGCCGCCGACGAAGAGCAATACCGCGACAAGCAAAGCGCCCATCACGATGATGACGATGACAAACCACATCTGTCAAAACCTCCTTCCCCTTCAAAGGTCGGTGTATTTTTTCGCGTTCCCGTAGGCTTTGGAAACAGGATACTTCTCTTTGTTCTTTTCGATCTTCTCTTCGAGAATCTTTTGGAGATCGAATCCGTAGTGGTCGCAAAGCAAGAGGCAATAGCCGACGACATCGGCGATCTCCTCCTTGACATTCTCGATATCGGGCTCCACATGCTCCCATTGGAAATTCTCCAAAAGTTCCGCAGCCTCGATAGCGACGCTCTTGGCGATGTTCTCGGGTGTGTGGAACTTGTTCCAGTCGCGTTCGGCGCGGAATTTCTTCAGTTTGGCGATGATCTCTTCCATGTTCTCCCTCCGTCGCGTGAGATATTCTTTGCACCGCTCGTCTCGATGCCTGTGAGTCTTGTGAAAAGCTCCCGATGGTAACACTTGAGGATTTTCAAAGCCCTGAGCGTGTTGAAACGGCCTTTGGCTGTCTTCTCCAAACGGAAATGGATCCGCCCCGGGTATTGAGGGCCCCTTGGTGCGCGCCCGTGGTCATCGAGAGAATCGATGAGAATTCCCAAAGCTTCTTCCATCCGGCTGTCAAAAGGGCGTTTTCTCGCGGCGAAATGTTCCAGAGCGCGGAAGATGTCGTAGCGCCAGCGGGGCGGGTAGTGCCATCCGACCATTTCGGGATGGATGGTTTCGTCGGTCCTTTCGGCACGGAACAGTCTCTTTGCCAGGATGAATTCCTCCCCCGCCGACATGGCTTTTGCGACGCCTCCGGCATGGTGGATGTAGCCTTCCGCCAAATATCTATGGAGGCCTTCGAGGACGGAAATCGTCGTGTGGAGGGAACTCTTTTGTGGACGTTTCGTCTTGTGCGACCATTCGCAGTTCCAGCCACCGTCGGGAAAGGAGAGACCGAGGATGTGCTCGACGAGATTCCCGAGCAGTTCTTCTTCCGCCTTGCCGTAGGCGAGAAGGCCCGTGAGCATCCCCACGATACAGAGGTCGAGGTCCCGTCCCTTTCTTTCGACACGGTCCCGCCACAACCTTTGCCATAGCTTCCGCATGGCTTTTTGGTATGTCGGATGCATCGGGTCGATTTCCATATAGGCGAGCTCCATCATCGTGTAATGGGTAGAGATCCACTTCGGTGAATAGATGCCTTCTCCCCACAACGAGGCCTCTTCATCGAAAAGCTCGAGATAGCGGCCGATGATGCCCTTTGTCGTGGGCGGTGTTTGTTTGTCCAATAGATGCCTCTCGACGAGGGGCCCGAGGGAAGGATCACCTTCCTTGAGCCAAGCGATGACATCCATCACGTACCTCCTTTCACGCATCCCCCCATCAGGGGATCACAGGTCGATTCCCATGAAGACGGGGCAATGATCGCTTCCGTGGATATCGTCGTGGATGCGGCTCTCTTTCACCCTTTCCATGAGACGCTCGGAAACGAGGAAATAGTCGATCCGCCAGCCGGCGTTCCGTTTGCGGGCGTTGAAGCGGTACGTCCACCAGGTGTATTGCACCTTGGAAGGATGAAGCGTGCGGAACGTGTCCGAGAAGCCCTTGCCGAGAAGCTTTGTGAACCGTTTTCTTTCTTCATCGGTGAAACCGGCGCTTTTTTGGTTGTTTTTCGGGTTTTTCAAATCGATCTCCTCGTGGGCGACGTTGAGGTCGCCCGTGAGGATGACGGGTTTTTTCGCATCGAGGCTTTGCAGATGCTCATGGAAGCGGGTCTCGAAATCCATGCGGAACGGGAGACGTTTCAGTCCTTCACCCGAATTCGGGCTGTAGGTGTTGACGAAATAGAAGTCGTCGTATTCGAGGGTGATGACCCGGCCCTCGACGTCCGTTTCCTCGAGAAGCCCCCGCGTTACAGAGAGGGGTTTTTCTTTCGCCAGCGTGAGGGTCCCCGAATACCCCGGCCTCTCGGCGCTGTTCCAGAATTCGTGATACCCATCGAAGGTGAAATCCTTCTGCTCTTCTTTCATCTTCGTCTCCTGCACGGCGAAGATGTCGGCATCCATCTTGTTGAAGACTTCAAAGAAGCCTTTTCGTACAGCCGCGCGAAGACCGTTCACATTCCAGCTCGCAAACTTCATGCTATGGACTCCTTCATGTGAGCGTTGATATCATTCATCGCGTCTTTCCAAGATAAAAAGACGGTTCTTTCCGGCCTTTTCTCCCAACTCTTCTTGTTTGGCGACAGAAAATCCGTAAGAATCGAATATGGCGCTCCAGGCCCCGGTGTCGAGATTCCAAAGATACAAACCATCGGACCCCTTGTAGAAATCGACCTCGTCATCCGTAGGGACGAGGCCCTCATGTGCGATATCGGCCGGAGAAAGGTAGGGATTCAGCTTGACGAGGATTCTGCCGCAGGGTTTCAAGATGCGGTGTGCCTCCGACAACAGATCGCGGGTGTCGGCGGGGGCGAGATTGTCGATGATGTTCGAGAGGATGAACGCGTCCGCCTCTTCGTCCTTGAAGACACTGAGCTTCTCGAGGGACCCGAGAAGGAAACGGGGGAATGGCCGCTCCCCCTTGAACAGTTCTTTCGAACGTTTGATGCCTTCTTCGCTGATATCGACACCGAAATAGACTCCCTCTCTCCTTTTGGTGAGACAAAAAAGCATGACACCCGGTGCACAGCCGAAATCCACAACCCGGAAGGTCTCGTCAGCGGTTTCGGCAAGCATGTCCAGAGCATCATCGACAGCTTTGATGGATAGCCGCCCGTCGGCGGGCGGGGATTTGTCATAATCGGTGAACACATCGTCCCAGAACGCTTTCGTCTTTTTGTATCTCATGGGGGCCTCCTGTGGAAAAATCTCCGGTCTCATGCTATAATCCCGCTATAAACATGGCATCATACTTATGATAGCACAAGCCCAACGGTAATGGGAAGGTGATACCTGTGAAAAAAATCCTCTTGATGGTCATCCTCGTCTTGACGACGATGCTGGTCACGGCTTGCCGAAGACATGAAGAGAAGGACCGTGAGGTGCCTTTCCGGAATCTGGCCGAAGAATACGAGGTCGAAGACGGCAGTCTCTACGTCCGTTTCCCCCTCGGCAACAGCCTTCCCTATGTCGATGTCGAAAGTTTCATCATGTTGTTAGAAGGAGCACTCGAGACAGAGAGGATCGGTTTCGACTATATCGACGATGCGCTCACCATCGAATACACCACCGTAGAAGACGATGATGCCGAAATCGAAGAGGACATCGAATTGCGGATGGAAATCGATTTCGCCTACGACACCGTGACCGTCAACCGTTACGATTTCTTCCGGGTTTTCGCGGCCGAGACCAAGACCGATTTCGGCAAGGGTCTCGAAATCGTGAGGGCGGAAGAGACCCCTCCGGAAGAACAAACCTTCGATCTCGCGCATTACGGTTTCTCTCTCGAAAAGACCGAGAACGGGCATCTCATGCCCTTCCATCTCGCCAACCTCTTCTTCAGCGGCTCGATGTATGATGTCTATTTCAACGGCGAGACGCTCTACGGTGTCGACACCTATCAACTCCTCGATGATGCTTCTTTGCGAGAGATGTTGAACGACACCGCCTACAACCACCATTCGCTGCCGGACGACATCAAGGCAGCGACCCGGGATTTCCTCATCTTCGCCCTCGACCATTTCTACGGGCTGAAAGGGATACACGAAGTCGATTCCTTCCGTGACCTCGTCCTAACCCGCGAAGAGGACCTCCTCAGTTCGGAGAGCTCCCATTACGAAGCCTTGAACCGCATCGCCTACGATCTCGACGACCTGCACACATCCTTCCTCATGAGCGGAATCTATCTCGACGATTACGAGGTCAGCCACGACTACAGCTATCTCGGCTCCCGCTCACGCACTTTCGTCAACGCCCGCCATAACGTCTTGCGGACACATTGTGCGCAAGAGGAGGGCGTCATCCATGCCGAAGAGGGTTTCGCCATCATCCTCCTCAAACGTTTCACAGAAGATACCCCCGAAGCCTTCCGGGGGTATCTGGAAGAAGTGGAAGAGCAAGATGACATCGATCGTGTCGTCATCGATATCACCTGCAACACCGGTGGCGTCATGGGCACGATGTATCGCACATTCGCCTACATGTGTGACGACGAACTCCCCCAACACCGGATCAACGCGAAAGACGGCTCCGCCACATCGGCGTGGATGACAAGTGAAAACGAAGCTTTCGCTTTCGATTTCTATCTGCTTTCTTCCCCGGCCACTTACAGCGCCGCGAACAAGATGCTTTCCATCGCCAAAGAGACGGGGGCGGCCACCATCATCGGCCAGGATTCTCTCGGAGGCGCCGCATCCATCACTTCGCTCATCGTCCCGAGCGGGGCCGTACTCGTCATGAGCAGCGCCTCACTCCTTGCCGATTTTGAGCATGCGTCCCTCGAAAGGGGCGTCAGTGTGGATGTGGAAATCCCCTTGGACAGTCTCACCGATATCGACGCTATCAGGCGGGCGATCGGTTCCTGAGAAGTTTTTTATTCCCGGGGTTGCATTGATGTCGAAAAACATGTATTGTATAATGATATTGGTGGATATGAACCCACCTGATTCTTAAGGAGGTGAACAAGCATGAGAAAATTCTGCTTCTTCATATCTTTGATTGTATTGTTCTTGGCTATGACCGCATGTAACGGTGTTGATCCCGATGACCCCTATTCCCAAGCAGAGCATGCCCTCGATGAAGTCATCGCGGAAATCCCATTGCAAGTCGACACGCCTACCATCGACCTACCTGAAATCCATGGAGAATACATCATCGTTTGGGAATCTGACAACCCGGGCGTCATCAGCATTGACGGTACTGTCAACCGCCCTGCTGACGATCCGGTCACCGTCACGCTCACAGCCACGACGGATGTGCCGGAATACGACGATACCGTCAGCAGGGAAGTCGAAGTGACCGTACTACCCGAGTAACATCACACACGCAAAAAAGAGGCGACCCCGCAGCGGGTCGCCTTTTGATATCACAGAAAGCCTCAGTAATACTTCCTCTTGATATGTTTTTGTGCTTCTTTCTTGCCCTTCTTGCTCTTCTTTCTTTGTCGTCTTTCGCGGGCGAGTTCCTTTTCGCGCTCACCCATTTGTTCTTCGCGCCGTTTTTCGCGTTCCTCTCTCAGCGTCTTCTCCGCGAGGGTCTTTTGGTATTTCTCGACGGTGGAGAACTCCTCTTCGAGATTCTCGAGTGTGGAGAGATGCCGTTTGAGCATTTCCATCAAGTGTTCGAAATGTTCTTCTTCGCGTTTTTCCGTGACGAGAAGGTTCAAAGCTTCCTTGATGGTCTCGGCCCGCCTCTCGTCGAAATAGGATTTCACCCGCTGGATTTCCGGGATGAATTTGATGGGCACAAAGGCGTTCCGGGCGAAATCTTCCTCCAGGGCGGACAGTTCCTCTTGCGCCTTTTCGATCCGTTGGTCGGCCGCCTCGATCTTCTCGGCGAAGGCGGCTTCGTATTCCCTGATCATCCGTCTGGAATCATCCAACGCCTTGCCGAGTTTTTCCTTCCTCCGTTTCAACAACCGTTTCCGTTTGCGCTTGTCCATGCCTGCGCGCAGTTTGCGCTTGCATTTTTTGAACGTGAGGAGAACGACCGCGACCACGACCACGTAAGCGGCGATGATGACAAGACCGAAGGTGGCCTCTTCGAGGAAGCGACTGTAGGCGAAGATATCGAGATAATCCAAAACGAACACGGCTCCCGCCGGCAAAAGCAAAAGCACTGCATATACCAAAAACAGATACAAAAAGAGGAGGAGGGCTTTCGTGAAGGTCCGTCTTCGGGCCTCCTCTCCAAGAACCTGGAGCATCGCCCCATACGGGAAGTACTTGTGTTTCGAGTCGAATTTCACATCCCTGTATTTCTTCCGTTTCACATTGAGGTCTTCGATTTCTTCTTTCAACTCACCCGCCCGATCGATCTTCTCGGACAGTTCGATGATCATCCGATGGTCCTTGTTCATGGCATTCTCGGCCATGCCACATCCCCCTTTTCACATTCACAACCCCGGAGACATCCCCGGATGGTCAAACCCATTATAACATGCCCGCACACGAGCGGGGCTTGGAATTTTCCGATGTGGAAGTCGAGTGGAAGGTCATGGTAGAATGAAGGTGTATCCGAGGAAGGAGGGTGCCCATGGTCACATTCGACTTTTTCAATCCCTTCGCCATCTACATCACCTTCAATCTTTTGACGATTGTCTCGGTGGGGCTCGTTCTCGCAAAAAAAGACTTCATCGAAAGACACCGGAAGGCCATCCTGAAAGCGGCGGCGGTATTGTTGGCCTACACACAATCCCAGCGCTATATTCTTCCTCTTTGGACCGGGACCTTCTCATTCGAAGAATCCCTGCCCTTTTTCACCTGCCGTATCACCACACCGATCCTCCTCTATTACACATTGACCGAGGAAAGACGCTGCGAGCCCCTCCTCTTCTATCTCGGAGGGACGGGCATCATGGGTGTCTTCATTCCCGCCGGTCCCATCGACAACATTCCCGAATTGACCGAATACTACTTCATCGACCACTATCTGCTCGGCCTGACCCCTTTCTATCTTGTGGCCGTCAAGGGATTCTCCCCCTCTTACCGACAGGCGGTGGTCGTGACTCTCGTCTTCGCACTGGCAATGCTCGCCTTCCTCCCCTTGAACCGTGTTTTCGACACCGACTACTTCCATTGGCGGGATATGCAACTCGCCCGGAAAATCATCCCCGGGATCACGCCTTTATGGTTCACCTTTCTATTGACGCTCGCGCTTTTTTCCTTCTTCAACCTCTATTATCTCATGGCGAAGAAATACCACGCCTCATTTGCCGAAGAGCCCGCTCCCTCGCAAAACGACTCCTTCTGAACCCCTGCGAACGCCGGGGAGTCATCCGATATTTGTTTTGCTTTCCTTCCGCCGGGAAGGTTTTTTTGTTATAATGGCTCCGGCTAAGGAGTGCAATGACATGAAATCATTCGCCAAACGTGTGAACAAGAGATTCTACTATGGTTGGGTCATCGTCTTCGTGAGCGCCCTCGGACTTTTCTTCTCCGCGCCGGGGCAGACCTATTCCATAAGTGTCTTCATCGACAGATACCAGCAGGAATTCGGTTTCTCCAGCACCCTCCTCTCGACCGGTTACACCGTCGCGACGATTCTGAGCGGTACCCTCATCGTCTTCATGGGTAAGTTCGTCGACCGGTTCGGCCAGAGGGTGATGATGGTCGTGGTCGGACTCATGCTCGCCGCGACCGTATTCTATAACAGTTTCGTTTTGAACATCGGGATGATCTTTGTCGGTTTCTTTCTGCTCAGATACTTCGGGCAAGGCTCCATGGTCCTCGTCCCGAACAGCCTCGTCCCCCAATGGTTCGACAAGCGACGGGCTCTCGCCATAAGCCTCATGACCATCGGCGCGGTCATCGCGATGCTCGCCGTTCCGTCTTTCAACTACTGGCTCATCGACAAAATGGGCTGGGAGAGCGCATGGCGCGTCTGGGGCGTCCTCCTCTTGGTGTTCTTCATCCCCTTCGTCCTTGTCAGCGTCGTCAACCGCCCCGAGGACATCGGCATCACCATCGAGAACGAGAACAACGGCGACGAGGATGCCGCCAAGAGGGCACTGGAAAAGATGACGGCCGAAAGTTTCACCCTCGAACAAGCCCTGAAGACGAAAGAGTTCTGGTTCATCGGCCTCATGAGTCTCATCGTGCCGATGTTCTCGACCGGGATCACCTTCCATTTCTACTCGATGATGAACCTCAGGAACGTTCCCGGCGAACAGGCCGCTCTCATCATCGGCCTTCTGGCCCTTCCCGCCTTCGCCGTTCCCTTCGTGGCGAGGCTCCTCATCGACCGTTTGAACCCAAAATACCTCTTTTTCACAACGCAGACCATGTTCTTTCTCAGCATGGCATTGCTCGCCTTCTTCGTGCAGGGCTTCGCGAGCGCGACCTTCTTCATCCTCTTCTACGGCACATTCGTGGCTATCCAGCAAGTGGCCTTGAACGCCATCTGGCCGCGTTATTTCGGGAGAGAACATCTGGGCTCCATCCGGGGGGGCGCCCATGTCTTCATGGTCATCGGCAGTTCTTTGGGGCCGCTCCCCTTCGGATTGAACTATGATTTGACGGGCGGCTACACCGCCGCCATCCTCGGCATGATGGCCATGACCATCGTCGCCGCCTTGTTGGCGCTTTCCATCAAAAAACCGGAAAAGGAGGCTTTCTCGGATCAGTGAGAAGCCTCCTTTTCATACTGTATGAGCAAGAAGTAGCCGATCAGGATGAAAAGCGCAAGATAGAGATAGGTGAAAAGGTCATGGCGGAAAACGATTGAGAGGCCGATACTCGCCGCGGCGTTGATCGCGGCATGGGACAAGATAGCCATGCCGATGCTTCTCGTCCTGACGAGGATGTAGGTGAGAAACACCCCATACATCAGCGCGCCGAGGAAGTAGGGCAAGAACGCATAATCCCCATGGGCCGTCCCTTCGATGAAAAAAAGCGGGATATGCCAAAGGCCCCAGATACCCCCGGTCAAAAGCGCCACCACGACGAGGGGACCTTGGTATTGGAGTTCCCTGAAAAGGAGCCCGCGCCAGCCCACCTCTTCCAATCCGCCGAGGAGGATGCCCAAAAAAAGCGCCGGGATGAACATGAGGAGGTCGGATGCGGAAAGGTCAAAAAGACCTTGCGCATCATCCTCCATCAACCGGTAGAGTCCGCCGATGGCCAAAGGGAAAAACAGAGCGAAAACGAACCAACCGGGGTTCTTCCGGAAAGCGACGATGCTCTTGAAGAAATTCCTTTTCTCCGTTTGTCGGTCATGACGCAGCACAAGATAGACGGCGACGACGGTCGGCGCACTGCCTCCCAAAACGAGAAGTGTCCAATAAAGGCCGCCTCCTGCGCGCAAAGCGGTGGTCGCGAGGAGAATCACGAGTAAAAACTGGAAAAAGAACGTCACAAGAAAAGTCGCGGCAAGATAACGCCAGAACAGTTTCACGGACATGCCCCTTTCTTTCGGAAAAGCGATGGGATGGTTGTTCTGGTCCGAGACAAAGAGGCGCCTTGTATGGCGCCTCTTTCCCGGTTCAATCCTCTTTCGGGTCGTAGATCGTCAAGAAACTCATGGAGCGGAGCACTTCGTCCGCCTGCAATCCGTGCGAGTCGTTCAGATCATAGCTCGCCTCGATGGTGATCCGGTAGTTCTTCTCTTCGTCGTGGAGTTCATCGAAGGTGTACTCGCCGCCGATGCCTTCCTCGTCCTCGAAATCGAGTTGGATTTCCTCGAGGAAGACATCACCCTCGTCGGTGATCTCATAGAGCACGAGGCGCATGTCGTTTTCCGTGTAGATTCCGTCGACATCGATGATGTCTGATATGGTGATTCTGATTTCATCTTCGGAGATTTCGAGGTCTGTGAACTCCGGGACGGGGAACTCGAGTGGTGTGGTGGTGAACTCCTCCTCATGCAACAGTTCCGCCACTTTCAAACCCTCACCGTCGGCATAGTCGATATCGCCATAGACCCGCAAAGTGTAAGTGTAGCCGGAATAGAGGGCGAGGAATCTCATGTGCATGCCGTCTTCGAGCGCCCGGGTGCCGATCGGATTGTCCTCGGCATCGTAAAGGACGAGTTGCAAGGAATCGGCATCGGTGTTTTCATAGATGTCATCGATGTGCACATCCGCTTCCATCTTCTCTTTTTCGACGGAGACATCGGTGAAAATGATCTCGGGCAGACCGTCAAGGCTCTTGAGGTATTCCTCGACGAACACGGTGTCAAGGCCACCCGCACCATCGTTCAAGTCGATGGTCGCGGAAAGGACGATACGGTATTCTTTGTCGGCCGAAAGGTCGTCGATGGTCACAGTGCCGCTTTCATCGAAGGCTTCTTCGAAGACGAGAGTCTCATCCTCATACAAAGAGACACGCACTTCGTCATCGAGGAATGTCTTGTCGGGATCCGAGAAATCGATGTCGACAATGAAGCCGCCCAGGACTTTCTCGATTTCCTGGATGCTGGCCGTACCCGCCGACAGTGCCAATGTTTCGACATCGTCCGTTATGACGATCGTCCGTTCGCCTTCGCCGTCGTTCAGATCATATGTGTAGGTCGCTTTCAGGGTGTAGGTCGCATCAGTCAGGAGGTCGGTGAAACTCCTCTCTTCCATATCGGCGAGGGATTCCACGAGC
>PWYL01000003.1 GCA_003568315.1 Mollicutes bacterium
GATGTTCGCGATTAAAGCGACGCTGATCCAGGCGAAGTAGAGACTGACCCCCGCCCTGATGATGCCGAGCTCTCCCGGAATCCGCATGAATCCCACGGCGAGCACGAAGAAGAGGACCAGCATGACAAGGCTGGAAAGGAGAATCCTGTCATGATGCCAAGCGAAGAGCCAAGCGATGTTGAGTAGGGAAGAAAGGATGAAAACAGAGCCGATGAGTTGATGCATCCCGTGGAAGCCGCTCTCATCGGTGAGAAGGAAACGGACAAGAGCTATCGCCATCACGACATAGATGACACCCCAGATCGAGAAGGTGAATCCCTGTGGTGTGAAGAGGGTGGGATAGGCTGCCGAAACATCCCCTGTCGTCCGCCCTCCCAAGGGGAGAGCATTGGCCAGACCGTTCACGGTGATCATCGCCAGAAAGCTCACGACCATAACAATCTTCAAAGAGATGAACATCCACATCACCTCGGAATTCTTGCAAAAAAGGGGTCTTGGAAAGCCGTATATGAGTTTTGAACCACGAAAAAAAGCGCTTCAAGCGCTTTTTTACTTCTTGGGAGGACCCGGGAAAAAGACATTCGTCTTTTCGGCATAAGCTTGGAAGGCCGGGTTCTCTTTCATTTTCTCTTCCAGGAGGGGGACACCCGAGACGAACCGGAGGAGCCAGGTGATGACAAGAGGGCTCAACAAGGCCAAAAGCCCGAACATCGTCGTGTTCAAAGCGACGATGACGTAAAGCCCCCACCACATGGTGGCTTCGCCGAAATAGTTCGGATGGCGCGTGTAGCGCCAAAGCCCCTTATCCATGATCTTTCCCTTGTTGGCGGGATCCTTCTTGAAGCGTCCAAGCTGGTTGTCGCCCAGGGCTTCGAAGAAGAAGCCGACCATCCAGATTGCTCCGCCCAAGCCGATGCCCGCGATACCCGCGGCATCGAGGGTCTCTTTCGGAAAGGCGTGCAAGAGAATGATGGGCAGAGCGATGATGTATTGAAAGATTGCCTGCCCCAAGAAGACCTTGACCAAGGCGTGCAACCAGAGCGGACCCCTCTTTTGGCGCCATTTTTCGCGCATGTTCTGGTAGCGGTAGTCTTCGGGCTTCTTGAAGTTCCTGAGACCGATGAAAAAGAAGAGCCTCAGCCCCCACAAGGCCACAAGCCCCGTGACGACGAAAGCCCCCCAATCCGCCTCGAAGCGCAAGACGAGGAGAAAAACGGCCAAAAGGACGAAGCCTAGGCCCCAGAGGGTGTCGACGATGGAATTGTCGTTTTTGACCAAAGCCAAGAAGAAACCGACGAGGAAATAGCCGAGGATGAAAAACGCCGCATAAAGGAGGATGTCCATCCCGTTCACGTCCTTTCGATGTAGGCGATCGCCACCGTGCCGATACCGGCGTTCATCGCGACGACGGTGGAGATGTCCATGGTATAGAGCGGTCGCTTGCCGAGTTTTTCCGTGAAGAGGGTTTCGTACTCTTTCGCGCGTTCGGGCGCGTTCGCATGGACGATCGCATAGCGTTCGATGCCTTGTTTTGCCGCGATGCGGCCGACATGCGCCTCGATCTTTTTGGTCGCTTTTTTCAGCGAGAGGGCTTTGTCGAAGATGATGCCCTCGCCTTCTTCATCGATGGAGATCACGGGTTTCAGATTCATCATTTTTCCGATGATGCCGGTCGCCTTGTTCACACGGCCGGAGCGCACCATGTATTTCAAGGTCTTGACGGAAACGAGAATGCGGGTCTTGTCCCGGAGAGCCTCGATGCCCTCTTTCACCTCTTGGAGGGAACGACCCTCCTCGATCCATTCCTGGGCTTTCATGACGAGGAGCCCTTCGGCGCCCGAATTCTGTCTCGTGTCGACGACCGCGATCTTCGTTTTGCTGTCATTCAATGTCTCTGCGGCTTGACGGAAGACGTTGAAGGTCCCGCTCATCTTCTTCGAGACGCTCAACACGAGGATCTCGTCATAATAGCTCGAAAGGAAGGAATAGAAGTTCTCGATCTGTTTCTGGTTCGGCTGGGAGCTTTTCGGGTAGGTCGGCAGCTCATCCATGAAGCGATAGAAATTCTTTGAAGATATGGTGAGCTTGTCGTAGTAGTTGGAATTCTCGATCATGAGGTTGATCGGGATCATGTGGATCTGTTTTTCATCGACATAGCGGGAAGGCAGGTCGGCGATGGAATCGGTGACAAGAGCGATTTTTTGTTTCCGGTTGTGGACGATGTCGTGTTGTTTTTTCATGTCGTCGACCTTCTGTTCATGGATGGTGCCGTACGGACGCAGTCGGTAGAAGACATCCTGCGGACGGTCGGTGTGGATGTGCAGACGGACGGTATCTTCGTTCCCGGCCACGACGAGCGAGTCTCCGAGATCTTTCATCCTGTTCTTGATTTTTTTGCGGGGAAGGTCTTTTCCCACCACGAGCGCCTCGGTGCAATAACGGTGCGTCTCTTTCGCGAAGTCGGGATGGTCCGTCTTTTTCATGGTGATCGTCTGTTCGAAGGCGTCCCCTCCGACATCC
>PWYL01000053.1 GCA_003568315.1 Mollicutes bacterium
GGCCCGGCCGTCACATCGATCTATGCCCTGCTCGGACAAGGCCTCGCCGACAAGCCCGTCCTCACATCCTATGTGTGTGCGGATGCCTCTTTCGTCGAATTCATCTACGGAGCTCTCGGCGCTTTCCCCATCTACTCCAACGCCTGGGTGAACCTGTTCGATGAAGAAGGCGACTGGTCCGATGCCTATCTGGAATTCCAAGATGAAATTTCCAAAGAACATCCCGAGTATGAGGCCAACACCTTTGCTATCGCCGGGTGGATCGCGGCCATGGTCTTTGTCGAAGGCATGTACCGTCTCGAAGAACAACTCGACGAAGATGACGCCATCACCTGGGAAGCTTTCATCGATGCGATGGAGAGTGATATCTTCGAATATCCCTTCGGCGCCCCGATCGACTACAGGGACGGCCAACGGCTCGGCACGCAGATCATGAGTCTGCTCCAGATGCAATATGATGCCGAAGAAGAAGTCGGCTACTTCGATGTGGTCGAAGACTTCCAAAGCATCGACGAACTGCTCGACTGACACCCCCTTTATGAGGCGGGACGGCTCCGGCCGTCCCGTTCACCTTTGTATTCTCAAGGAGGTATGCACATAATGGCGAAGACCATCACCACCGACGAAGCTTTGGGCCTTGTCAAAAGCGAGGACCATATTGTTTCCGGGATGGCCGCGAGTGAAGGCCGGGAGTTTTTCATGAACCTGCACAAGATCGCCGACAAAGTCGAAAATGTGAGTGTCGACAACTGTCTGCCGCTCGCACCCTACCCCTATATGCTCGAAAAGCAGTATGCGGACACCTTCACCGTGAACACCTGGTTCTTCTCGCCCGATCTCCGCAAGGCCTTCAAGAACGGCAACATCACCTACATCCCCAACCATCTCCATTTCGCCGGCGTGCGCCGGCTCGACAACAAGCACGTCAACCTCTATGTGGGCAACGCCACACCGCCCGACAAACACGGCTATGTGTCGCTTTCCCTCTCGAACGTCTATGAGAAGACCATCATCGAGAAAGCGGACACGGTCGTGTTGGAAACCAATCCCAATCTGCCGCGGACGCATGGCGATCTGCATCTGCACGAGAGCGAAGTGGACTATTTTGTCGAGGTCGATTACGACGCGCCCGAACTCCCCGATCTGGCACCGACAAAAAAGGATGAGATGATCGGTTCCCACATCGCCGAGTTCATCCGGGACGGGGACACCATCCAACTCGGCATCGGCGGCGTGCCGAACGCCGTGGCGGCGGCCCTCACCAACAAGAAGGACCTCGGTGTGCACACGGAGATGCTCACGACCGGTTTCATGAGACTCTTCAAGTCGGGCGCCATCTCCAACAAGAAGAAGACCCTCCACAAAGACAAGATGGTCTGCGCTTTCGCTCTGGGGACTAAAGAACTCTATGATTTCATCGACGACAACCCCGAGGTCATGATGTTGGACGGCAACTATGTGAACGACCCCTGCATCATCGGCCAAAACGACAACCAGGTCTCCATCAACTCCACCGTCGAGGTCGATCTCACCGGCCAATGCGCGAGTGAATCGGTCGGCACCCGCATGGTGAGCGGCACCGGGGGGCAAGCCGACACCGCCATCGGTGCGCAACGGGCCAAGAACGGGAGAAGCTTCATCTCTCTCTACTCCACGGCATCCATCCGCAAGAAGGCCGCCGAGGGAAGAGAGACCGTGAGCAAGATCGTCCCCACCCTGAATCCAGGCGCGGGTGTGACGCTTTCGCGGAACGATGTCGATTATGTCGTCACCGAATACGGCGCTGTACGTTTGCGTGGCGCGAACGTGCAAGAACGAGTCGAGAAACTCATCTCCATCGCCCACCCCGACTTCCGTGATTGGCTCCGCGATAAGGCGAAGGAGTCGGGTTACCTGCCATGAGCACCTTCAACCACAAGGGAAAACGCGTGCACTATGCCCTCGATGGCGAAAGAGACGCCCCGCCGCTACTCATCCTGAACGGCATCATGATGTCGCACCAGTCCTGGGAACCCTTCCTTCCCGCCTTGACGAAGGATTTTCTCGTCTTGCGCGTGGACATGCTCGACCAGGGGCTCTCCGACAAGATGGAAGAAGACTACGACATCAAAACGCAAGCCGACATGCTCATAAGCCTCATCGAAGAACTCGGACTGAAGGATGTGCGGCTGGCGGGCATAAGTTACGGCGGCAGCGTGGCCTTGCGGATGGCTCTTGAGCGGTCCGACCTTTTGGCGGGGATGGCGCTTTTCAACACCACGGCAAGGACATCGGCATGGCTCAAAGACATCGGCAAAGGCTGGAACAAGGCCGCAGCGAGCCAAGACGGCGAAGCCTACTACCTGGCCACGATCCCCTACATCTATTCGCCCACCTTCTACGAGAGAAAACATGACTGGATGGAGTCGCGGAAAGAGATGTTGACGAAGAAAGTCTTCGGCAAGAAGGAGTTCCTTGAAGCCATGACGCGGCTGACGCTCTCGGCGGAGTCCCACGACATGGAAAGTCGTCTGACGGAAATCAAGACGCCGACACTCGTCATCGCCGCCGATGCCGATTCGCTCACGCCGCCCGCCGAGCAGGAACATCTCGCAAACAGGATCCCCAACGCCCACCTTGTCACTTTCAACGATTGCGGCCATGCGAGCATGTATGAGCGGCCGAAACTGTTTGTGAGCGCGATCCGGGGGTTTCTCTTACACCCGGACGAAGCGTTCAAAATCTGAAACTCGAGGTGGCCTCAATGGAAAAACGGATCATGACCCTCTCCAACAAGGAAACATTGGCGTACATCGAAACGGACAAAGAGAAAAAAGAGACACTCCTTCTCGTCCACGGCAACATGAGCAGCGGTGTGCACTATGAACCCATCATCAAAGAACTCGCCGACCGCTACCACATCCTCGCGCCCGATCTGCGCGGGTTCGGAGATTCCACCTACACCGAGCCGATCGATTCCTTGGAAGATCTGGCGAAAGACCTCAGCCTCTTCATAGAAAATAAAGGCATCGATTCTTTCCATGTGGCCGGATGGAGCACAGGCGGCGGTATAGCCATGAAGATGGCCGCCATCCTCCCCGATTGCGTGAAAAAGGTAATCCTCATCGAATCCTGTTCACCGAAAGGGTATCCCATTTTCAAGAAGGACGAGAACATGCAGCCGATACCCGGCGAACTCTATCAGACCAAAGAAGAGATGGCGAAAGACCCTGTCCAGGTGCTGCCTCCGGCGCAAGCCATGGAAAAAAAAGACAAGAATTTCATGCGCCAGGTCTGGTCGAGCCTCATCTACAATGTCCAAGAGCCCCCGTCTGAAGACTACGACCGCTATCTCGATGAGACTCTCAAACAGCGGAATCTTATCGACATCGACTGGGCCCTCATGACCTTCAACATGACAAACGAACACAACGGCCTTGTCGAAGGCGACGGAAGCATCGCGGATGTGCAAGCCGATATCTTGGCTTTCTGGGGGAAGAAGGACCTCGTGATTCCCGAGGTGATGTTCAAGCAGACCACAGAAGCCTTTCCCGGCGCAAAAACCCACATCTTCGAAAACGCCGGGCATTCCCCCATCACCGATGTGACCGAGGAACTCGCGGAAAGAATGGACGCTTTCTTGCGGCAATGATGTCTCCTCCGCGGAATCGCGGACGGGACCGCGATTCCGGTACCAATAATAGAAGAGCCGCAGGTCTTGAAAGCCCGCGGCTCTTTTCTTTGGTTTCATGCATCTTCCCTTCCGGGGTCAATTCCTCTTGAGGAGATGGCGGTACTTGTGGCTGAAGACGTA
This sequence comes from Mollicutes bacterium, assembly GCA_003568315.1. Taxonomy (GTDB): domain Bacteria; phylum Bacillota_I; class Bacilli_A; order Izemoplasmatales; family Izemoplasmataceae; genus T1SED10-81. The sequence goes on from PWYL01000053.1 coordinate 3,794, forward strand.
GAAGGCGACGATGAGGACAAGTACGATCAAAGCGATGACCTTCCAGCCCAAAGCGTAATCCCCTGTCACATCGGTGATTCGTCCCACGATCGGGGGCCCGATCATCATGCTCATGCGGGTGAAGACGAGCATGAGGCCCGTGGCCATCCCCATGTATCTCGGCCCCGCCACATCGCCGAGTGTCGTGAACATCATGCCCATGATCGCGAAAGAGAAGAAACCGAACACGAAAGAGAGGACGACCACGACCCATCTCTCGGGTTGGAAGGGGACGAAATAGAAAGCCAACACGGCAAACATCGCCGCGACGATAAGGCCGAGCACGAAAAGGCCGATACGGCGGTTGCTCAAGAAGAAACGGTCGTTCACATAGCCGTACAAAGGATTGCCGATGATGCCGCCGGCGATGAAGACGCTCAAGGTCACACCGGCGAGGGAAGGACTGAAACCCAAGTCATCCGTGAGAAAGAGGGTGTAGTGGATGGTGATGTTGCCGACGGAAAGGCCGGCCATGATGCCGATGAGCGTCACCAAGAGGACCCTCGGGTCGGTGGCGACCTTTTTCAGATCCGCCTTGAAAGAACGGGGACCGACGTCTTTTTCCTCATCGGACACATAATTGTTCACGGGATGGAAGAATTTGAAAAGGATCCCCGCCATGGCCAAGGCCACAAAGGCCATGGCGACAAGCGATGTCCGCCATCCGAATCTCTCCCCGATCATGGGGAGGATACTCGAGCCGAGGATGCCCCCGATGCCGCCCCCGGCATGCACGATGCCGTTCGAGACGGCCCGCCGTGAGGAATCGACGAGTTCGATGACGCCCTTGTTGATGGAGGGCGTGACGATGCTGAATCCGATGCCCGTGAAAAGCGCAAGCAGAAGCAATAGCGAAAATACGGGCATCAAGGTGTGCAAGAGCATGAGCGTCATGATGATTGTCACACCGCCCAAAAGCCCTTTTCTCGCCCCGACGGCATCGACGATGCGACCGGAAAAGATCGCGAGGATCACGCCGCTCGCATAAAAAAAGGTCGCATACAATCCGGCTTGTGCGCCCGTGATGGCGAATTCATCCCGTACCAACGGCAACATCGCCTTGAAGCCCTGGATGCTGCCGAAAACAGCGATATAGGCCGTCGACATGATGAGAAGCATCGCCAGATGCCCCTTGGTGCCGAGTCTTTCCGTGTCTTTCGTCATGATGTTCCTCCGCTCTTTGAAAATTACCGTTATCATTCTAACACAAAACGGATAAAATGTCCGTTTTGTGTCTTGCGTGTCTCGCTCAATGTGAAAAGACCCCGGAGGACCCGGGTCATTGACGTCTCTCGACATAGATCCTGTGGCATTTTTCCAACTCGCGGTAGGCTGCGTCTTCCTCGGCGCCCACGACCATCTTCCTGAGGAGTGAAAAGGGCCTCTTTTCGGTTTTCTCCCGATAATTCTTGATGACGGTGTCAATCAGATGCCAATCTTTCGCCTCCACTTCTTTCTTTCTTTCCTCCAGCGCCAAAATGATCTCTTCGGCATCGAGTCTCCTTCTCCTGATAGCCTTCCAGTCGCGGACTTGCCAAAAGATGAGGAAGAGCGGCAAAGAAAGGAAAATCACCAACAGGACGATCTCCATTGTTTTATCCCCCCAAACGTGGATTTTCACACACTTTTATCGTAGCCTTCCTCTTTGCAAATGTCAATCACCGGCAAGGCCAAAGAAGACACAGAGAGAATCTTCGTGGTATACTGCGGATGATGAATGTTCCCCCACCACCCGCCCCTTCTTTCCCGAAAGGAGACTCGCCATGGAACTTTATACAGAAAGTGGCAATCTGTTTTTACGACCGGCAATCGCAAAAGACGCTTCCATGCTCGCCCGTTGGAAGGATGACGCCTACATGCGGAAGATGTCCATCGGAGAAGATGCCGTGGTGACACCCGAAATCGAAAGAGCGGACATCCTGCATGCAAAAAAGAAGGAATTCCCTTACTGGATCATCCTCCTCAAGGCAAACAATCATCCCGTCGGTTATATCCGTTGCGATTTCATGGATGAAAAAAGACGGATGGTCTGGCTTCGTTTCGGCCTGGGCGAAAGACGAGGCGAAGGTCATGCGAAACCGGCCCTTTTCGAGGTTCTCCGTCACCTCACCGCCCGCGGTGTGGAACGGTTCGAGGCCGAGGTGTACGCCTTCAACACACCCTGTGTGCATTTGCTCGAATCGCTCGGTTTCAAGCGCGAAGGGGTGAAAAGGAAAGCCCATCACGACAAAGAAGGGATCCACGATATCTTCGTGTACGGCCTTCTCACCGCCGATTCTCCTTGAAAAGAGTGCTCGCGACGATCTTTTCAAGGTTTGAAACCTTCAAAGACCAAGTTGTCGAAAAGGGATTTCAGCTTTTCATAGACGCCTTTCCCCTTGATGGTGAATCCAAGGAGAATCCAACCTCGACTGATGAGTCGCTCGACGCCATCTTGATCCAGGTTCTCGATATCCAAGACGAGAAAATCGGAACGAGAGAGCATAAAGAAAGCCTTCCTGCCGTTCATGGCCTTCTTCAACAAACTCCTTGCGTCGGAATCGGGCTTGCCGAGGATCCGTCCTCGCCGGATGGAAGGCGCATCCCACGAAAGCCAGCGGAGGAAGAGGGGGTCGTAGGATTGCACGACATAGTCGCCCTTGTAGCCTTCCAGTGAAGCCGGCAAGGCCTTGCCCACCCGTTTCGCACTTTTGGAGATTTTGACTTCGATGACAATGGGAGTGCGCCCCGCGACAAGAGCCAAGACTTCATCCAAAAGCGGTATATCTTCTCGCCGGAATCCCGCAAAGACATCTGTTGCAGCCCGGCAAGGTCCGTATCTTTGATTTTCGCGTTCTTTTCCGCCATGCGGGAGAAATCCGTATCGTGAAAGACGACGAGTTCGCCGCTTTTCAGAAGGTGCACGTCGATTTCAACCGGATAGCCATCGTGGACCGCTCTTTCCACGGCGGCAAGCCCCAGAATGAAGCCCTCGATGGGCGATGGGGCGTTGACAGAGCCGGGAATCCCCGGTCATTCTCTTCCTGTCCGAACCTTCCGTTTGTCCAAGCCTTTCATAGAATACCATGTATGAAGATCATTTCCAGGGGTGCACACAAATTTTTCCGAAATCCGCCTATCAGCACAAGCCGTTGTTTATTTTCCCGAAGATTCTTGGTATAGTTTTAGTGTGGAACATCGATAACAGCGGGAAAGGAGGGGTCTCATGGGCATCGAAGCGGGCTTTGTCGTCCCCCATCCGCCCATCATGGTCCCGGAAGTCGGAAAAGGTCGAGAGAAGGACGTGCAAAAGACCATGAAAGCCTACCGTGAAGTGGCCGCGGAAATCGCAAAAATCGCTCCCGAGACCGTCATCATCTCGAGCCCCCATTCCACGGTGTATGCGGACTATTTCCATATTTCGCCCAGAAAACACGCACAAGGCGATTTTCGGCAATTCGGCGCGAAAGGCGTCTCCTTCAACATTCCCTACGACCACGAACTCGCAGGCGCCATCGAGTCCGTGATGCGCACCCAGGGCGTGTCAGCCGGAACGAAAGGCGAAAAGGACCCCGCGTTGGACCACGGCACCATGGTGCCCCTGTATTTTTTGTTGGAAGCTTCAAAAGACCTCCGGATCATCCGCATATCCCCTTCCGGATTCCCCTTCCCCGCCCACTACAAGGTCGGGAAGATTATCGCTCGTCTCTTGGAAAAGCAAGGTAAAAAAGCCGTATGGGTCGCAAGCGGCGACCTCTCCCACCGGTTGGAAGGGAGTCCCTACGGCGTCAAGGAAGAAGGGAAGGTCTTCGATGAGAAAATCAGGGAGATTCTGGACAATGCCGATTTCAAAAGACTCCTCGACTTCGACAAGGGACTTGCCAAAAAGGCGGGTGAATGCGGACTCCGTTCCTTCATCATGATGGCGGGCGCCTTGGATTCGCGGAGCATCGAAGGGGGACTCCTCGCCTATGAAGGACCTTTCGGCATCGGCTACGCCGTCGCCCGCTATCGTGTGAAAGGAGAGGATCCTTCCAGGAATTTCGATGTCGCCCTTTACGAGGAGGAGAAGGCGAAAATCCAAACCCGCAGAGAAAAAGAGAGCGCTCCCGTCCGTCTGGCCCGCGCCGCCTTGGAAGAGATGGTCAAGAAGAACCGAAGACTCGCAAAGGCAGATGAACGAAGAGCCCCTTTGCCAAACAAGAAGAAACCGTGTTTCGTCACTTTGAAACTCTTCGGCGAACTCCGTGGCTGTATCGGCACCTTCTCGGCATCGGCCGCCACATTGGATGAAGAGATTGTCCGAAACGCCATCGCCGCGGGGCTGGAAGACTCCCGTTTTCCGCCTGTCAGAGAAGAAGAACTCCCTTATCTCACCTACAGTGTCGATGTATTGGAAGCGCCTGAAAGCATCACTTCCGAAGAAGAACTCGATCCCGAGCGTTACGGCGTCATCGTCAAAAAAGGACAACGGACGGGTCTGCTTTTGCCCGCCATCGAAGGCATAGACTCCGTCGACGGACAACTCCGTATCGCTTTGTCCAAAGCGGGGATAGATGAAGAGGAAGACTATTCGATCGAACGTTTCACCGTCACAAGATATCGTTGAGCGACATAGGAGGTTGTGTCATGGACGAGACGGTCAGGATTCTCCTCACCCACAGCCGGAGATATCCGATGATGGAAATCGCGGATTATGTGAAACTCCTCTACCAGAGCGTTTTCGGTCCCGCGCACTTTGCTGGCGATCCTTCGCTCGACCAAGTGCGCTCTTTCGTTGTGGAGGAGACGGAAAACATCTCATCGCCCGACAACACGAAACCGATGTTCGAAGCCATCGGCAACGGCTACCACCGGGTCCATCTCGACCATGTGGCGTTGGGAAGGATCGCTGCCGAAACGCTCGCCAAGAGTTTCCACGCCTCGATGAAGACCTCTCCGGGACGAACCGGACGCAGTGCGACCTTGTTTTGGGACGCGACGAAGGCCCTGCTTTCGCTCATCGAAAAGGGCGAGATTCCCCTCGCTATGGAAGAAAGCCGTTCTTACATCGCATGCTACCGCGAAAAGGGCTTGCGTCTTATCCACCACAGCCCTCCCTTCCGTGAACACCATGCACCGCATTATCGCGTCGTCCATGAGGATTTCTTGGATTCCTTGCGTCAAAACCGGGATGCGTGAACGAAGAAACCATGATATCATAAAAAGAAGAGGTGATGCATCGATGAATGTGAAAGTCCACGTCAAAGAGAAACGTTTCAAGGGGATCGAGAAGCCCCCTTCCCTCCTCGGTTTCGGTTGCATGCGCTTCCCCTTGAAGGGGGAAGACCCCAAGGAAATCGACGAGGAAAAAGCCGAGAAGATGCTCGATTACGCTTATGAAAACGGCGTGAACTATTTCGACACCGCCTGGCCCTATCACGGCGGGGCGAGCGAGCCCTTCGTCGGAAAAGTCTTGAAGAAGTACCCGCGCGCATCCTTCCATCTCGCCACGAAGATGCCGGGGTGGGAAGTGGAGAGCGCGGCCGACGCCGAGCGCATCTTCCATGAGCAACTCGAAAAATGCCAAGTGGACTATTTCGACTACTATCTTTGCCACTCCTTGACCAAAAAAAGTTTCGAGACCTACAAGATTCCGGGCGTCATGGAATTCTTGGACAAGATGAAAGAAGAAGGCAGGATCCGTCACTTGGGCTTTTCCTTCCACGATACCCCCGATGTCCTCGAAGAGATCATCAACTACCGTGATTGGGACTTCGTGCAACTGCAGATCAACTATCTCGACTGGGATTTCCAAGACGCCAAACGTCAATACGAGATCGCGAAGGAAAACGACCTTCCCGTCATCGTCATGGAACCCGTGCGCGGGGGCACCTTGGCCGAACTCTCCGAAGAAGCGCGCGCGATCCTCGAGAAGAAGGATCCAAAAGCGAGCATCGCCTCCTGGGCCATACGTTATGTCGCCTCCTTGGAAAACGTTCTGGTGGTGCTTTCCGGCATGAGCGACATGGCCCAGACGGAAGACAACGTCCGGACCCTCTCCGATTTCCGTCCCTTGGATGCCGAAGAACAAAAAGTCCTCGCTGAAGCGCTCGAGGTGTTCTTGGAAAAACGCATCATACCTTGCACCGAGTGCGGCTATTGCATACCTTGTCCCGAAGATGTCGACATTCCCCGCGTTATCAACACCTACAACCAATACGCCATCTCCAAGAACAAGCATATCTTCGTCTATCTCTACGAAAAATTGGAAGAGGAACACCGGGCCGAAAACTGCATATCCTGCGGCGAATGCCTGGAAATATGCCCGCAAAAGATCGACATCCCCGCCCGCATGGAAGAGATCCGCGACCTCTATGGAGAAATCAAGAAGGAAATGGAAACCAAAGGCTGACGTTTGTCGGCCTTCTTTCATGGTTCGCTTGCCAAGCCTTGTTGGGCTTGAAACGGTTGTCGAAACGGCTATTGCAATATCCGTGAGCTATGGTACAATGTTTCCGGGTTCCGGTAGCTCAGCAGGACAGAGCAACAGCCTCCTAAGCTGTAGGTCGGGGGTTCGAATCCCCCCCGGAACGCCAACTCGCCCGAAGAAGCCCCGTCCGGGGCTTTTTCATTTGTTCCTTAACAAGCGTGTTTATGATATCCTTAACGTGAAAGCGGTGATTCCATGCAAAAAGAGAAGGACCTCGTCCGCCTCGCCCTCCTTTCCGAGATGAAGCGTCAAGGTTGTCCCGTCTGCCGCCTCATCGACAAACGAAGCACCGAGAGGGCGAAAACGGTCCTTTCCGAAAGTGTGCTCGATACCGAATTCCGCAAGGATTTCCTCGATGCCCAAGGGTTCTGTGGTCTCCATGCGGAAAAAGTCCTCGAAGGAGGAAGGCCCCTTTCGCATGCGATACTCTATCAGAGCCTCATGGGCCATATGCGGAGGAACCTCGGCAAACGCCGGAAGAAAGACTCCTGCCTCCTTTGCGAGCTCGAACGCACGAACGAGGAGGCTTACGTCCGCTTTTTCGCCCAGTGCTCGTCCGAGAAAGACTTTTTCGAAGTCTATCGCGAAGGGAGTCCCCTCTGTTTTTGCCATCTCGAGATGACCCTGAAACATCTGCGACGGGAAAGTCCCGAACGGAAGGGCTTGCTCGAGACGACAAACCAAAAATACGACGCCTTGTTTGAAGACTTGGAAGGAATCAAGAGAAAAAGCCGCCACGAACACGCGCATGAAGCCTGGACGAAAAGCGAACAGGACGCTTGGAAACGTGTGGTCCGTCTTTTCACCGATCCTTACGCCTATCGCCGGAAGAAGGGGTGATCGCCATCGAGACCCGCCATGAGACACACATCCGTTCCGCCGAAAACATGAAGGAACTTCCCGAAAATTCTGTCGACCTCGTCGTCACCTCTCCGCCCTACCCCATGATCGGGATGTGGGATACGATATTCGCCAAGCTTGATCCGGCCATTGCCCAAGCCCTCGAAGAAGGAACCGCCCGCAAATCGTTCTTCCTCATGCACGAAAAA
>PWYL01000032.1 GCA_003568315.1 Mollicutes bacterium
CGATTCAATCATCGAAAAGAAAGTAAATTATTGTTCGATATATTACTTGAATTATGTGTTTTTAGAGAATCAAATCACGAATGATTCAAAAAGAAAAAATTGAGCTTTCTTTATAGGCACAAAATCCATTATATCACAGGAAAACCGTGTCTGCTCTCATGGTCTCTTCATAGAAACTTCGCGGTTGCCGTGCCCAAGGCCATCCGATTTGCGCCGTCAGGGCTGTGGTGGGGAAAAATCATGGATTTATATTCGTATACAGAGTATAATAATTGTAAGAAGGCTCCGTTCCCCTTCTTTTCGGGTGATATACATATATGCACAATGAAGCGTTTGTCCTTGCTTCTCAACCGGAGACAAACGATGCTGGTGAAGAACCACCAGTCGGTCAAAGAAAACCACATCACGGACAACAAACGGCTGGACTCCGGCGCGCTCGCCCCCCCTCCCGCTGTTCAAAGTGTTGTCCGATGTGGTTTTTTGTTTTGCGACCATCAAACAAAAAGGGGCCACAGCCCCATAAATAGAAAGGGTGTTAGAGTGTGCGAAATATTCTCTTGACGATCACGGTTTTATTGATGTTTTCCTTGTTGACGGCTTGTCAGATGTTCGGTGATGACACGGATGTAAGCATCCCCGACAACGACATCCCCGAACGGATTCCTTTGGATTCAGACGGTCACTGTCCGATGGAAGAAGGATATGTTCTTGTCGATGACGAATGCGTCCTGTTAGACCGCGATTTCTCTGGCCGGGGCTCCTTCTCGCGCGAGGAATTTGTGCATATCGGGAAGGAACAGACGGCCGCCATGGACGAATTGGTCGCGGATCTGAGCGGTTCCGTCGGTCTCGCGGTGATGTCGCGGTCGCTCTTCGAGACGCATTCTCCCTATCTTTATACTTTTTCCACCGCTTTTTTTGGTCTTTTGAGCACAAATGACGAGGACGACGCCGAGAATGTGTTCGTCAAATTGCTTGAAGAAGGCGTGTTCGAGGAGATCGCGTTTTTGGACGAAGACGGGCAGGAAGTCGCCATCGATTTGAACCCGCTTGTGCTGGAGGTTTTCGGCGCATACACGGTCGTGGCCTTCGAGATGCCCATGGAAGGCGAACCGGAGGATCTGCAGCATCAGGTGAATCATTCGTTCCACTATGGCGGGGTCTATCTCATCCATAACGAGACCGGAAAAGTGTTCGCCACCCAGGAGGTCCACTACCACGAACATGTCAGTAGTGAGACCGAGTCTTTTGCAAAGATGGTCACCGTCACGGTGACGCTGCACGAGCCCGTCATGCGGGAGGCGAAAGAATATCTCTATGACGAAGAGGACAACCCCGTGCTTGATGATGAGGACAACCACCTCTACGACATCGTCCTCGTCCCGGTGCTCGACGAGAACGACGAGCCCCTGGTGTTCACGGAAGGACCGATCTTGACGGCGACCGTGGAGGTACCGCTTTATGAACACTACCTGCAACAAGTGTATGAGGATGGAGAACCCGTGTTCGACGATGACGGCGAACCCGTCTACGAAGAAGTCTCCGAACCGGTCCTCGATGAGGAGGGGGATCCGGTCTATGTCACGGAAGAAGTGGCGGTCTTGGACGAAGACGGCCACGTCCAATATCTCGAAACGTTCGAGATCACACTGGATGTCGTCGAATATGTCACACACACGGAAATCCATTACGAAGCCTATGCCGAACCGACGCCACTCGGTCATGTTGTACACCTTCTGCTCAACGACATGCTGGATGCAGACCCGGATGACAATATGCACGACCGGAATGCGCACGACCTCATCGCCAACCGAGTGGTCGCCGGCGCCGGGACACTCTATTACAAAGCGCTCCGCTCCACATTGGAATCCGGCGCCGAAGGAGAAATTGTCGTCCGCATCTCCTATGACGATGAGACTGACGAACTCGTCCTTGAAGAACACATGAACATCACCGCGGCGGGTTTCACCGATTGCGCCCTGTTTGTCGATCCCGATGAAGGCATCGTGTTCTGTTTTGGTGACGATTTGCGCATCTTCACGCCCGAACACGGCCTCGCCACCATCGAGGGGATTGAACAACCCGCTTCGATGAGCATGCCGAACGGGAAACTGTATTTCTATTCTCTCATCCAGTCCGAAGAGTCGTCTTTCCTTATGCATCGCATCACGCCCGAAGGCACGATTGAAGACGTACACATCGAGCTTCCGGAGAACATCATCACGTGTGAAAACGCTGAAGGTTGCCTCGAATATCACGTCATGCCCCTGTTTGATGATGCCGGCGAAGAAGAGGACTACCATAGGATGGTCACCTCGTTCGCCGAAGGAGACGCCTTGTTCGACCGGGTGAGATTGTCCGTCCAATCCGTCGATGTCGGTTCATCGAGTGAGATTTGCGAGGAAGCGGAGGGCTGCACGCTTCTCACATCGAATTTCACCGTCGTCGATGATGCGGAAGAGGCCATCGCCTTGGCTGCGGCATCCGAATACGCCGCATATCCCGTCCACTTCGCTTACGGCGACACCATCCCCGACACCGAGGACTTCCATGTCACCTATGTGGTCGAAGAATTCGGCTATCTCACCGAGCGGGTGGACGTGTATGAGCTGCAAACCGCCTTCTCGCAATTCAGGAGGCTCGACGACCATTTCCACTTCCTTCACTATGATGCCGGCAGCACGCACGAACTAAACGTCATCTTGCAATATGACGAGACCACGGACCGCTATCGCGCGATGTATACGAACATGTTCCCCACCCTGGAGACCGCGCCCCTGGGTGAAGGTTATGTGGGCATCAACATGGAAAAGACCGCGATCTATCACTTCGCCCATGACGAGAGCGCATCCTCGCCCGCACACTACAATTTCACCATCGACAACCTGACGGGCGAAGAGGACATCCACGAAGTCAACGACCTCGCTATCGACTATGACGGAACGGTGTATTTCAAAGCGGTGGACCGTTTCATCGCCGAGATCACCGGGACCATCGAGCCCGATGGCACCATCATCATCGATACGGAATACACCGAACGGGAGATCATCCGTCTGCGTCCCATCAACTGATCCGCTTTCCAGCGAATGCGCGGCCTTCCGGACGGAAGGCCGCGCATTTTCACATAGAGACGACAGCCCGACTCGCTTTCTTTCGAATCACCTTCCCGTGTCTTCCCTGTGGGCCGGTCCCATTTGCAATAATCCGCTTTTTCGCTATAATGGACGCATAAGACCAAGAAAGGGGAGTTTCATGCAACTAGATATCGACAAGCACAAACAAAGGCTGCGAAAAGCCCGTTCACGGTTCTGGATCGGTATCATCCTCATCATCGTCGGCTTCTTCGTTTTTCCCTACACCCTCCCGCTCATTCTCATCGGACTGTTCCTGTTACGGAAGGGGGTCAAGGATCGTGAAACCGTTGTCATCTCCTTGAAAGAAGAGATTCTGAAAGACACACTGAACGAGTACATCGAAGAAGGCTATTACACACCGAAAAGGAAACTCCCCAAACAGGGGAAACAAGCCAGGAATCCGGTCTTCCGTCTCATCGTATGGATCTTGAAGATTCCCTTGCACGCCCTGAAACTCTTTTGGGTCTTCCGCTTTCAAGGAGGCCCCTTCGGGCTATACAAGCATTATAAGGTGAAAACCATGTCACGCATCAACGGCTTGACGCCCAAAGAGGTCTTGAACAGCGATTTCATCCCCATCGACAAGGCCTTCCAGTCGAAAGACTTCATTCGCGGGAAGATGAGCGGTGTGCATTTCAAGGCGAGCGATGTGCGTTGTATGCGGGTGACCACGGAAACATCGGGCAGAAGATATGACGGCAAGAAGAGCAAGCGCACCGTCATCAAGTCCTCCTTCCACGGCCGGCTTTTCATCTTCGACTTCAACAAGCCCCTCGACGGCCGGGTGTTGGCTTTGGAAAGGTTCCAACCCCTGAATGGCAAAATCTACCAGGATGTGGAAACGGAATCAATCGCCTTCAACGAGAAGTTTTCCGCCTATGCGACAGATCCCCATCTCGCGTTCTACGTCCTCACCCCCCACAAGATGGAAAGTCTCATGGAGCTCGAGAAGATGCATCCCGGGCAAATCGGCTTCGCTTTCATCAAGAACCGTCTCTATGTGGCTTTGAACACCGGCAAAGACACCTTTCCCATCGGCAAGAATTTCCAAAACATCGATGAAACCTTCACCCAAGCTTTGGAGAAGGACCTAGACCGCTTGCGCACCCTCATCGAACGTCTGAAGCTCGACAATGACATGTTCAAACAGGAAGAATCCATCACGGACGAGGACTATTTCCAGGAAGCGGACGAACTCGTCAAGGACGATGCGGAAATGGCCGCAAAAATCGCCGCGGAAATGGAAATACAACTGCCCGCGACCCGGAAAGAACGCCCCCGCCTCTTTCACACCGGACACTCCCGCGCCCTTTATGATGCCCATGTGGGCAATCTCGACAAGGAAGGCTGGGAGAAGTTCGACGGGCTTTTCGAAAAGGCCAAGGAAAAACGGCGGAAAAAGGCCAAGAAGAGACGATAGTCGATGGCGCTCGGAAGAGAAGCCCTCACCCGAGCATCACCAAGAACAAACCCTTTAAAAAAGATGATGCGGATCCCGCGTCATCTTTTTGTAGCCGGGAAATGCCGAATGACAGTATGTTTCGTTTGAAAAAGGGTGCGAATGCCTATATAATCCTAGTTGGAGGATTAGCTTAGTTGGCAGAGCACCTGACTCTTAATCAGGGGGTCATCGGTTCGAATCCGATATCCTCCATACTGAGCGAGAAAGCCCGGTCCTTCGTTACGTGGGAACCGGGTTCTTGTTTTTTGAGACGACGCCGAGGAATTGGCCGACCACCGCCTATACCAGGAAAAGAGGCGGGAACAACAATCGCATCCCTTCGGGACGGGAAGTTCAAAACGTGTTTCAAACACGGGTGCAACGCATTTCTGTCACGGGCTCAGGATGCCATTTCATAATGTCCAGGACCAACACGGACATCTTGGATACCGCCCAAGATGGTATAATTGTCTAAAAGGACAAGCTGATGGGCAAAACAATGACAAACATGCGGGACTTGTTGCCAGGAGGGGTGGTGAATACCATGCACATCTTCGTCACGTTCCTGATCGTGATCGGCTATTTCGTGCTCGTGTTGGCTTTTTTCTCGGTCATCCTCCGGGTGGTCTTCCGCGTCCCCCGTGAAGTGGTCAGGAAGTTCCAACACATCGGTTTCGCAGCTTCCGTCTTCATCTTCACCGAACGCTGTGACACCTGGTGGCAAGCCGTATCGGTCATCGTCATCTTCGGTGTGGCCATCTTTTTCGGCCTTTGGCTCATGGAAAAATCCCCTCTCTACAAGCGGTTCTTTGTCGACAGGGATGCTTCGGGCGGCGAGATGAAGAAATCGGGTCTTTTGGCCATGGCGGTCTTCGCCCTCCTTTTCGCGCTTTTCGGCGGCGTTTTGCCGCGAGCCGACAACGAGATCATCGTCGTGGCCGTGATGAGCTGGGGCGTCGGTGACGCCTTGGCGGCGCTTTTCGGAAGATATCTGGGAAAACGGAAACTGAACTCTTGGGGCATCGATCCCGAAAAGACCTGGTTCGGCAGTGTCTCGATGTCTCTCGGTGTCTTCGTCGCCGTCACGATCATGCTTTTGGTCTTTGCGGGAGAGCCCTGGTGGGCGGCCCTCGTCTCGGCCGCGATCATCAGCATCGTTTCCACGACCATCGAAGCCTACAGCAAGAAAGGCCTCGACACGTTGGGGATCCCTTTGGGTGTCGCCTTCACGCTCTATGGTCTCCGCTGGTTCTGGATTCTCGTGTTGGGAGGTTGACGCATGGATGATGCCCGCTTGCGCACCTTGACATTCTCGGTCGTCTTCAGCGCCTTGGGACCCCTCGTGCTCATCGCCGCGCTCTGGATGAACACCTCGACGACACAACTCGCCGACTTTTTGCGGCGGACGGCGGAACTTTCCGTCTTGGCGCTGGCACTTTGGACCTACAAGAAACTGCAAAGAAGAACCGAAAGCAAAGAGAGGACCGCCCGCCTCGAAAGGAACATGTATCTCGCCTCGGGCGGGGTGCTGGTTCTCGGCGCCTTGTTTTTGGTGATTGTCCTCGCCATCAGTGTTTTGGATGCCACCGTGCCCGAAGGAAACGTCTACATAGGCCTTTCCGTGGCTTCTTTGGGCATCCTTTTCAATGGCTATTTCTTCATCCGCTACAGTCTTTTCCACCGTTCCCGCCCCGATGCCGTGATGCACACGCAAGGGAGGATCTATCAAGCGAAGACCTTCGTCGATGTCAATGTCGTCATCGCTTTGGCCTCGGTGCTCATCTTCCCCGGACGCATGGCAAGTTTCTACATCGACATCACCGGCACGGGCGTGATCATCGCCTACATGCTCTATCGGGGGGTTCGACTCCTCATCGAGGCCCATCTCCGCAAGAATCCTTGACACACGCCTATAGAAAGCGCCCTTCCCGGTTATCGCGGGAAGGGCGCCTTTCCGTATTTTCAAGGATATTCTCTGCGGGCGGGGTAGCGGTATTCGATGTAGAATTCATAGAGCGAATGGTCGAAACGGGGTCCCTCGTCGTTCCGGTGGATGGCGAAGAAACGGGCGACGATGTCGTGGTGGTTTTCGCGCATGCCATGGCCCATATAGAGGTCTTTCATGAAATAGGCGTTGCCGCCCAGTTCAAAGTAGGTCGCGACGACATCTTCATAACGGTCGAGGAACATCCCTTCGCCGAAGATCTCACCGACGATTCCCTCCTGGTCGGGATGATAGGAGTAGAAGGGCTCATGGCCGAGGGAGTCCCTGTCGTCCTGTCCGCCGATATAGTACAATTTCGGCACCTCTCGGTATGCCTCGAGATCGAAGGGTTCCCCGAAGAGTTCCTCGTAGTCGGCCGTTCCCAGCGGATAGTCCAGGGTGTGGCCTTCCTTTTCCCCGCTCGGCAGCACGGGATAGTAGAAGCCCCCGGCGAACATCGCCCGCACGCGCTCGGGATGGATGGTGACGAAACGGTTCGCGAACATCCCCGAAGCGCTGAAACCGTGGACGAAGATCTCTTCCTCGAGATTCCAGCCCGCATCGTTCAGACGGTTCAAGGCATCATCGACCATCGCCCAGTATTGTTCGTCGAGGTCGATATAGGCGGCCAGATCCTCCCTCGTGTACAGATCGAAGGCGAACTCCGCATAAGTCATGGCTTGTCGTGAAAATCTCCGCGGGAACAAGGTGTCGAGATACGTCTCCAGATCGCCCGTGTAATAGCCGTAGGCATAGAAGGTGTCGACCGCGATGCTGTCGGCGTCGGTATATTCAGGATACTCCGTGTAGTGCATGTCCCGGAGTTCTTCCTTCCCCGCATCATAGATCGAAATGTCGAAGAAACCGAAATCGGGAAGGATGGGGACGACTCTGGGGATGAAGAGACGTTCCTGGATCTCTTTGCCGTAGAGTTCGCTCATCCTCCGGGCGGCTTCGTCATAATCTTCTTTGGGTTCGATCGCGGGGCGGGCATTGTAGCCTTCAAAAAGGAGATAGCGCTTGTAGCCGAGGTTTTCCTCTTCATGGGTCGTGGAGGGGATGTAGATGATATAGGGGAAATGGAAACCTTTTTCGGGGTCGGCCTCGATGATCACATATTGTTGGTCGTCTTTAGGCCGGAAAGGACCTTCGGAGAAATCGCTCTCCAGATTGTATTCTTTGTTCACATCGAGCCAGCGTGCATGGAGCGTGGTGTCTTCGATGATCGGATCGTGATAGTCGAAAGGCTCCTGGAAGTCCTCATCATAGAACCAGCCCAGGAATTCGCGGGATTCTTCCTCTGGCGACAAACTTCCGGCATGCGGAAGCAACTCTCCCGCTTCCACACGGATTTCTTCAATGTCGGCCCCAACAAAACAGACCGTGTGCATCATGGGGGTGATCTCGACGTAGAGGGTGTCCTGCAAGGAGTCTTCATAATAGAGGTGCACTTCGGTCTCGCCCTCTTCGAGGGCCGTGAGGGTTTCATCCTCTAAAGAGACAAGCGGGCCATCCACTTCGATATCCAAAGTCTCCAGAGGGTATTCTTGCGGATGCACCGTGTATTCGATGGTGTGCGATGCACCGACCTCCAACTCGACATGGGTCTTGTCGAGTTCGATATAGGCGAAATCGGGGGCTTCCACCTCGACAAGCAAGGTGTCTTGCAAGGTGTCATCATAGTAGAGATGGACTTCGGTCTCGCCCGCCGCGAGCGCCGTGATGGAATCATCCTCCAAAGAAAGAAGCGAGGGATCAAAGACGATGTCCAAAGCATCGAGAGTATACTCTTCGGGGTGCACTGTGTAATCGATGATGTGGGCTTCCCCGATTTCCAACGTGATGCTATCTTCTGTCAGTTCGAGATACTCGAAAGCGGGTGCGGGATCTTCAGCGTCACATGCCAAAAGGATGAATGCGAATAGAATGATCAAGATCTTCTTGATGGTATCACCCCTTTTCCGAGGCCATTCTATCATATATCGTCACCGGCGCAAGGGGGGATTTCCATCCAAACTTTTCGAGGTTGGCGGAGCGGGTGGTTTGTCTGTGCTATAATGTGAACGAAGATTGACGAAAGAAGCAAGGAGGCCATGATGCGAAGCGAAAAAGAGATGTTCGATTCGATCCTGAAAGTGGCGCAAGAGGATGATTGCATCCGGGCGGTGACGCTGCATGGCTCCCGCGTCGATCCGCACGCGAGAAAGGATCGTTTCCAAGACTACGATGTCGTCTACTATGTCGACGACTTCCAAGGATTCCTCAAAGAGAAAGATGTCCTCGCTGCTTTCGGTGAGACCCTCATCACCCAGACGAAAGACGACCAGATCTTCGTGCCGAACGAAGAGACGGACATCGACTGGCACATCTTCATGATGCAGTTCAGAGACGGCAACCGTCTGGATCTGACCATCATGGATGTGAAAGACCTCCCGAGGTCCTTGCGGGAAGGCGACCGGATGTATCGGGTCCTCCTCGACAAGGACGACCGGTTGGATGCCGGTTTCCATGATCATACGCCCAAAGACACGGCCTTCCATGGGAAAAAGCCTTCCGAGGCCCTCTTCAAAAGCGCGGAAAACGAGTTCTACTGGCTCATCCCCTACATCGCCAAAGGCGTCGAACGAAAAGAATATATCTACGCCTTGCAACACTTGCACATGCAAAGGGATTGCCTTTTGGCCCTCCTTGACTGGTGGGTCGGAAGCAAGCACGATTTTGCCGTGAGCACGGGCAAGTGCCACAAGCACTTGGTCAGACAACTCCCTCCCGACCGGCACAAAAGACTTTTAGAGACCTATCCGCGCGCGGAAAGAGAAAGCATCTATGAAGCTTTGGAAAAGGCCATGGCCCTATTTTTTGAAGTCACCGGCGAGCTTGTCGAAGAGCTCGGCTTCACCCGGGACGAAAATATCCGCGAGAACATGGAACACTATTTGCGGAGCATGAGAGAGAAAGGTTTCTACGACGAGACCACCGCCCCAGAAGAAAAGCATGCATGAAGGCGTTCCTCTGAAAAATGCGGTCTCGCCCGGAGCGAGACCGCATTTTTCTATTGGACGAGGGCTAAGTTCTTTTCACATAGGTGACATGGTCAGCTTCCTTGTGCACCGCTTCGAAGCCCATCCGTTCGAGATAGGACATGTGGCTCTCGTTCTCGGTGCGGGTGATGAAGCGTTCGTAGCCGGCCGCTTTGAACTGTTCGGCCATCTTGGTGAAGACGAAGCGGCCCGTCTTGAAATCCTTGTAGGCGGGGGTGGCGTAATCCAAAAGGATCTCCAGAGTCGCTTCGTCCTTCTTTCGGGCGATGAAAAGACCGGCCGGGACCATGTTGCGGAGGATGAAGAAGCGGTAGTCGCTTTCTGTGAGTCCGTTTTCACCGAGCACTTGTCCGACATCCTTCTCGTAATAGTCGATGAAGGCTTCCAGATAGCCGTCATCCTTGTCGACAGCGATCATGTCGAAATAGTCCCTGCGGCGGACGATCTGGGAGAGGTGATAGATATTGACGAGAGCGATGCCGACATTCATGATGACGACGGGAAGACTGGCGATCATGACGCCGTAGGCGAACATCAAAAGCGAGCCTGTGAGACTGAGGATCCGGAGTCTCTTGATCGCGCTCATGAGCAATGAAAGAAGAATGATGAAGGAAGCGAGAATCCCATAGATGTCGACGAACAAATCGAAGGTCATGGTACCACCCCTTGTCTTTTCTCTCGCTTCCATTGTATCCGAAACCCATTTCGTTTGACAGTCTTCCGCTCGGATGGATGAATCCCTTCCTCTTTTCATTGCGTCCGCCATGCGGTTGCCAAAAACCATGAACATGATACAATGACGTTGAACGGCCTTCCCATCCGATGACGCACATCGACGACGAAGGATTTCTTTTATGCAACCGTGCACCGCCATCTTCTCCCACAAAAAAAAGAAAGGAAGGGACACATGCAAAGCACTCGGAAAATTCTTTCGGCCTTCTTTCTCGCCATGGGCGTCTTTATACTTTCGGCCTGTGGAAACGGCGAAGAAGAAGAGGAGATTACCTGGGACGCCGACCCCGCGAACTTCGAGACGGAAGAAGAAACCCGCGAACACTACGACGGCATCAGTATTCTCGCCTACACGGGCGAAGCGGCCAATGTGGAAATCCCCGAAAAGATCGACGGTCTGCCCGTGACGAGCATCCGCGAAGAAGCCTTCCGTGATGAAGGGCTGATTCGCATCCGCGTCCCGAACTCGCTAAGGGCCATCGCCCCTTTCGCTTTTGAAGGGGCCGCCATCGAAGAGTTCGCTTTCTATGGGGATTTTCAGGGCAAAGAAGAGAAGCCCATCATCCATACGGAATTCTATGACCTCATGGATGAGCATGCCGAAGCCTGCTTCGGCGA
>PWYL01000039.1 GCA_003568315.1 Mollicutes bacterium
CGGGTCGACGAGTATCTCGCGGAGAACGCGATGAAAAGGAAGAACGGCATGCGCAAGCAACAACTCACGGCCAAGGACATCCACGAGGAACTGATGGCGGCGGGGGCGGACATCTCGTACAGAGACAACGACAAACACCACTTCCGTATGGTCATGGTCGAAGGCGACGAGGAAAGCAACATCGACTACTACATTCACTACGCCGACGAGACACTCTCATACTGGCTCTATTTCGATGATGAAGAAATGGCCTCCGATACGGATGTTCCCTATGACGACGATATGGCCAAGAGTTTGATCGAAGCGATAGAAGTGGTCTTTTTCCGTCCGGGAGACATGGATCCGGCATGGTTCCAAGACACCGGGACAATGCTGGAACTTTTGACGGAACATGAAGAGAGTTTCCTCGAATTCATCTCGGATGGCGATTACGATCCCGAACGAGATGAACTTGTCAGTTTCGAGTTCGAGATCACTGAGACCACTTATCGGATGGAGATTGTCATCGAAGAGGATGGAGTTGTTTACGAGAACGTCGTGACGATGTTCGACATCGGTGGAACCACAGTGGAACTGCCGCAAGAAACAAACGATGAATAGCTCTTGAGAGTATCACTGGAAAAAAAGACGATTTCATGCACGCTCCGGAAGAATGTTTTCTTCCGGAGCGCTTTTTTTTCGTGAAACGGTGTTTTCCGGCCTGAAGACAGCTTATCCATCAACAACATGTGATGCGCGGATATTTATCTCTGCCACACCACCAAAAGCTTTATATCGTTTGACTTTTCCCGCTTCCACCATGTATAATAGAAAAGTGACTTTGATTCTGCTCATGCAAGAAAATGCCTTGCCAAGGTGTTTTATGTAAGGCCATAGAGTCGACAGACAGAAAACGGAGGAGTATTAATATGCCTGAAGTACTCATATTAATCATCTCCGGTTTGCTGCTGACTTTCATCGGCGTGGCCGTTGGATTCGTACTACGCGCAATACTAGTCGAGAAAGGTTTCAACAAAGCACGTGACCAGGCGGAAAAAATCGTTGACGAAGCAATCAAGACCGCTGAACAGAACAAAAAAGAAGCGCTTCTTGAAAGCAAACAGGAAATCCACACCAAACGAACGGAATTCGATAAGGAGGTCAAGGAACGGAAACAGGAACTCTCCACCCAGGAGAACAAACTTCTTCAGCGCGAACGCGCGCTGGACAACCGTTCTACAAACCTCGACCGTCGTGAATCCAATCTCGACCGCAAAGAAGAGTCCATCGAGCAACGCAAAAAGAACCTGGATGAAAAGAACAGCAAGCTGGACGAATTGATCGAAGAACAGAACGAGAAGCTTCAATCCATCGCCGGTTACACCGTCGATGAAGCAAGAGAGACCATCTTCAAACGAGTGGAATCGGAAATGAGCAAGGAGATTGCCCACTACATCAAGGAAGAGGAGGAAAAGGCCAAGCACGAGGCCGACAAGAAAGCGAAACACCTTCTCGCCCACGCGATGCAGAAGTATGCGCAGGATGTCACGGGCGAAGGCACCGTCAGTGTCGTGAACCTTCCCAACGACGACATGAAGGGCCGCATCATCGGCCGTGAAGGAAGGAACATCCGTACCATCGAGGCCCTCACCGGTGTCGATCTGATTATCGATGACACCCCCGAGGCCGTGGTGCTCTCCGGGTTCGACCCCGTCCGCCGCGAAATCGCCAAGCGGTCCCTCGAAGCCCTGGTGAGCGACGGTAGGATCCATCCCGGCCGCATCGAGGAGATTGTCGAGAAAATGCGGGAGGAAGTCGACCGCTTCATCCGCGACAAGGGTGAGGAAGCCGTCTTCGAAGCCGGAATCGGCAAGGTCCATCCCGACCTCGTCAAGTTGCTCGGTCGTTTGCATTTCCGTACGAGTTACGGACAGAACGTTCTGAAACACGCACTCGAATGCGCCTTTCTCTCCGGCAAACTCGCCGCCGAGATCGGTGAGGACGAGATTCTCGCCAGACGGGCCGGTCTTCTCCACGACATCGGCAAGGCCGTGGACCACGAGACCGAGGGCTCGCATGTCGAGATCGGCGAGATGCTCGCCAACCGCTACAAGGAACCCAAGGCCGTGATTGACGCTATCAAGAGCCACCACGGCGAAGTCGAGGCGGAAACCGTCATCGGTGTTCTCGTCGCCGCTTCCGATTCGCTCTCGGCCGCTCGACCCGGTGCTCGCAGTGAATCGCTCGACAACTACATCAAGCGACTCGAACAGCTCGAGGACATTTCCGGCAAGCATGAGGGCGTCGAGCAGGCCTATGCCATCCAAGCCGGACGCGAAGTCCGTGTCATGGTGAAACCCGATGCCATCGACGACACCATGGCGCACAAACTCGCCCGCGACATCAAGGCGGAAATCGAAGAGAAACTCTCGTATCCGGGCACCATCAAGGTCACCGTCATCCGTGAGACAAGGGCCCAGGATGTTGCCAAATGACAAAGGATAAAGCCTTCCTTCACGGAAGGCTTTTTCAGAGGTGAGCCGATGGAACGTTTCGATTTGTACGACGAAGAGGGCCGTTTCCTCAAAAAGACCGCCCGTCGCGGCGATTCTTTGGC
This sequence comes from Mollicutes bacterium, assembly GCA_003568315.1. GTDB lineage: Bacteria > Bacillota_I > Bacilli_A > Izemoplasmatales > Izemoplasmataceae > T1SED10-81. The sequence goes on from PWYL01000039.1 coordinate 2,597, forward strand.
TTTTGATGAATTCTTCCTCGTCGTGCATGTCTGGATCGAGGATGAAAAGGGATGGTTCCTCATCCAGAGAAGAGCGAAACGGACGGACGACACCTATGGTCTCTGGGCCACGACAACGGGCATCCCCAAAGCCGGTGAAAAGCCCCGACAAGCCGCTCTCCGCGAGACGAAAGAGGAACTGGGTCTCACACTGAAGCCCGAAGGCCTCGAAGAGCTCGCTCGCATCAAGACGAAAGGGAAAAACCGTTTGAACACCATCACATCCGTCTATCGTGTCAAAAAACGGCTCGATCCCGCCGAGCTTTCGCCCGATCCCGCCGAGGTCATGGACACAAGGCTCGCGCCCCTTGATGAGATTCTCGCCCTCGTCGAAGAAGGGGAGTTCTGGGACTATGCCGACATATTGCTCAAGCAGGACTATTTCTGTCTTTTGAAAGGACGTGGCTGACATGCGTATCGCTTTCATCGGGGATGTCTATGCCGAAGCCGGCATCCAAGCCCTCGAGAAATTCCTGCCCAAGGTGCGTAATGACCATCCTCACGACATACTCCTCATAAACGGCGAGAACATCGCCGACGGACTGGGCATCCGCCGCAAAGACTACAAGACTTTGATGTCTTTCGGGGCGCATGCCGTGACACTCGGCAACCATGCGTTCTCGAAACGGGAACTCTTCGATTTCATCGATGAAGCGAATATCGTCCGACCCTTGAACTATCCCAAAGACACACCCGGAGAAGGTCTCATGCGGGTCCGTTTCAACGAGCAAGAACTCGTTTTGCTGCAGATCATGGGACGCATCTTCATGCACGATCCCTTGAACAACCCTTTCGAAGCGCTTGATGAAGCTTTGGAGAGTCTCGAAGCCGATGCCGTCATCGTCGATGTGCACGCGGAGACGACAAGCGAAAAACTCGCTCTCGGTCACTATCTCGACGGCCGTGTCGACGCCGTCGTCGGCACCCACACCCATGTGCAGACGAATGATGCGATGACATTGCCCAAGGGGACCCTGTATATCACCGACATCGGCATGACGGGAGCGAAATACGGGATTCTCGGAGCCGACAAGGACACGGCATTGAAGAAATTCACCACCGGCATGCCGGTGCGGCTCCGCCCGCAAAAGACGGACATCTATCAACTCGGTGGCGTGTTGATCGACACGGAGAAACGCTCCATCGAGAACTTCCACTACAGCGACTGATTCGCGGTGATACCATGAAAGAAGCGAAAAACCTGCATACACCCTCCATGCGGAAAGCCCGCAAACGGACAAGCAGGCACACCCCCGTCATCGATTTCGCAAGACACGCCGTCTTGAAGGATATCGGCAAGGGCCGCCTCTATCATCTCGACACCTATGGTTGTCAGGCGAACGAGGCCGACAGCGAGACCATCCGCGGTCTTCTCGGGAAGCTCGGTTTCCGTGAGACCGATGAAGAATCGCGGGCCGATCTCATCCTCTTGAACACTTGCGTGGTGCGTTCATCCGCCGCAAGCCGCATATTCGGCGAACTCGGCCGCTTGAAGCGCTACAAGCGGGAAAACCCCGACCTCATCCTCGGAGTGGCGGGTTGTCTCCCCCAGGATGAGAGCGCCACGAAGAGAATCCTTGAAGAGCACCCCCACGTCGACCTCATCTTCGGCACCCACAACATCCATCGTCTCCCCGAACTTCTCGAGACGGCTTTGCTTTCCAAGGAGAAAGTCGTCGAGGTCTTGAGCGAAGAAGGGGACATCGTCGAGAACCTTCCCAAGCGGAGGTTCCACACCAAGAAGGCTTACGTGAACATCATGTACGGTTGCGACGAGTTCTGCACGTATTGTGTCGTGCCTTACACCAGGGGCAAGGAACGTTCGCGCCCCTTTGCACGGATTCTCGCCGAAATCGACGCGCTGATCGCGGAAGGCTACAGGGAAGTGACGCTTCTTGGACAGAATGTGAATGCTTATGGCAAGGACCTTGAAGACGAAAAGACGTTCGCCGACCTTTTACGAGCGCTCCATGAGCGAAAGATCGCCCGGGTGCGTTTCACGACGTCACATCCTCGTGATTTCGACCAACAGACGATCGATGTCCTCGCCCGAGGCGGCAATCTCATGCCGCACATCCATCTGCCCGTGCAGGCGGGTGGCGACAAGATCCTCGGGCGGATGAACCGGAAATACACCCGCGACGACATTCTCGACCTTGTCGGAAGAATGCGGAAAGCAATCCCCGGTGTCGCTCTCACGACCGACCTCATCGTCGGCTTCCCCGGCGAGACGGAAGCGGATTTCGAAAAGACGCTCGACCTTGTGGAAAAGGTCGGTTTCGAAGGCGCCTTCACCTTCATGTTCTCCCCCCGGGAGGGGACACCGGCGGCGAAATTCACCGACAATGTTCCCCAAGAGACGAAAAAAGAGCGACTCCACCGTTTGCAGAAGAGGGCGGACGAAGGCTACAAGAAGGGGAATGAGCGTTTCTTGGAAAAAACCGTGGACGTGCTTGTCGAGAAAGAAAGCAAGGAGAAAGGTATGCTCGCGGGTTACAGCCCCCATCATAAACTCGTCCATTTCGCCGGCAGTACCGATCTCGTCGGCGAAATCGTGCCCGTGAGGATAACGGAAGCGAAAACCTGGTTCTTGAGGGGAGAAATCCATGAAGAGTCTCCATGAACTCATCGAGGCCTTGCGGGAGGATCCACTCGTCAAGGAGTTCAAAGTCTTGGAAAAAGAGGTCTTCGCCCGTGACAAGTGGAAGAAGGCTTATGAGAGCGTCCTCGAAAAACAGCGCCGCTACGTGCAAAAAGAGGCCAAAGAGGGAAAAAGGGCCGCCGAAGAGGCGAAACGGATCTACGAAAAAGCCCGCCAAGACCTCGAGGACATTCCCGCCGTCCGGCAGTATCTGAATCTGCAGGAAATCCTCAAAGAAGAACTCGGCCTCCTTTTCCGTCTGATCGAGGATGGTTTGAACGACACATCGAAAAATGGTCCTTGAACCGCCCAATGCGCCTTATATCGTTGAACTGGCCGTAATAATCGTGTATAATTAAAACAACGTACAAAGGAGGGGAGAGCCCATGCGAGGACGCCATCACAGCGAAGAGACCATCGAACTCAACAACAAGAAGGTCCAGGTCGACAAACTCATCGACGCTTTTGTCGTCATACCCTCCACGGAAATCGTGCAATATCTCAAAAACAAGGAGATCTATCTGCCGAGCTACATCCACAAGGCCCTCCTCCGCAAGAACATCGCTCCCACCATCGCCAACGGCGAGAACGACGACAAATTCTCCGACGAGATGAAGCACCGTTTGAAATGGTTTGACGAGTTCACCATCTTCCAGCTCGAACGGCTCGCGGAGAGTTACGGGATCAGTGTCGATGTCAAGGAATACAAGAAGGACCTCTGGTATCTCATCATCCACAACCGGAACGAACTCGGCGTGAGCAACCTCGAATTCGTGAGATTGCAGAATTTGACGATGAAATACCAACGCACCGCGACCGAATCGTACGAGACCATGCGCGACAACTTCAAGGCGATCTATTTCGAGCCCCAGGGCTATTTCGAAGGCTGCCGGGAAGAGACCGCCAAGCAGGTTTTGCATCATGCGACCACATTGACCGACGTCCGCGACCTCGGAAAGAAGCACGGTGTGGAAATCCCCCGCCGCATCAACAAGAAGCAGCTCATCGAGATCATCGCCTTGAAACTCGACCTCAACGACGCCGAACAGGACGAACTCCAGAAGAAATCCATCATCGAACTCGAGACCCACGCCAAAAAGAAGAACATCAACGTGTCGATCGAATTGAAAAAGATCGACATGATCGAATTCATCCTCCTGAAGAGGAAGCCTTTGAATGTGCCCATCCAGGAGGAGAATGCCCGTCTTTTCGAAGGCATCGACATCGAAGAATACCTTTTCGACACCAAATTCGAAGAGATCGCCCACCGCTACACGGTTGAACGCAAGCGTCGCCGCCGGATGATACGGAACATCCTCGTCAGTCTCGTCATCATCCTGGTAGCCGTGCTTGTGGTCTTGTTCGATCTCTTCTGACAAGGGTGGCTGGCATGCACGCCGATAAGAGCGAATACACCCCCATGATGCGACAATACCTCGACATCAAAGAAGACTATGAGGACGCGATAGTCTTTTTTCGGTTGGGCGACTTTTACGAGATGTTCTTCGAAGACGCCTATCTCGCGAGCCGCGAATTGGAAATCCAGCTCACCGGCCGCGACGGCGGTTCGAAAGAGCGCGTCCCCATGTGCGGGGTGCCCCACCATTCGAGCGAAACGTATATCAACCGCCTCGTCGATGCCGGCTACAAGGTCGCCATCTGCGAGCAAGCAGAAGAACCGGGCAAGGGCAAGACCCTCGTAAAGCGCGAAGTGACGAGAGTCGTCACCCCCGGGACCAACGTGGAGGATACCGCCGCCGAGGAACATTTCATCGCCGGCGTGGGCCTTTCGGAATACTTCTACACCGTGAGTTACCTCAACGTCTCGACAGGGGACATCTATTCCCTCAAGGTGCCGAAAGAGACGAGCGCCCTCATCGGGGAACTCTCGACGCTCAATGTCAAAGAGATCGTTGTCGGACATTCCTTCGAAGAGGACTATATCAAGCACTACACCGACCATGAAGGCATTCTCGTGAGCATCCACGCTTCCCAAGACATCGATCCGGTCTTCGCACACCTTTATGACCATCTCCCCACGCCCCATGAACAAAAAGGTGTGCGACGTCTCCTCTCCTATGTGGAGAAGACGCAGAAACGGACGCTTCTCCATTTGAAGAAGGCGGAGCGCGTCGAGGCCGCCGAGATCATGCGAATGGACGCCAACACCATCCGCCATCTCGAGATTTTGCGCACGATGATCAAAGACCAGGAGAGAGGTTCCCTCTTTTGGCTTTTGAACCACACCAAGACGGCCATGGGGGGGCGTTTCCTCAAACGCCAACTCCTCCGCCCCCTCTTGAACAAAAGCGTCCTTTCCACCCGCTATGATTTCCTCGACGCCTTGAACAAGGAGTTCATCGTCAAAGACGAGATCAGTGAGCTCTTGAAGAACGTCTACGACCTCGAGCGCATTGTCGGAAGGATATCCTACGGCAACGCCAACGGCAAGGACCTCTTACGGCTGAGAAAGAGCCTTTCCATCCTCCCCGGTTTCCAAAGCCGCCTCCAGAGCCTCAAACTCGAATACGCCGCGTTCTTGGCCGCGAGCCTGAATCCTCTCGAAGAACTCCACGAAGAACTCATGCGCGCCCTGAAAGAGGACCAGCCCGTCACCATCCGCGAGGGCAACATGTTCCAAGAGGGTTATGACGAGACATTGGACGAGCTCCGCGAAGTGCATCTCGACGTGAACGAATGGCTGAAAAACCTCGAGAAAGAAGAACGCGAAAAGACCGGCATCAAGAAACTCAAGATCGGATACAACCGTGTCTTCGGCTATTACATCGAAGTGCCCAAGGGACAAGTCAAGCACATCAAGGACGAGTTCGGCTACACCCGCAAACAGACGCTCGTGAACGCCGAACGCTACGTCACCGAGGAACTGAAGGAGAAGGAGCGGATCATCCTCTCGAGCGAGGAGAAGAGCGTACAACGCGAATACGACCTCTTCGTGGGACTCCGCGACAGAATCCGCGAGAAGATCCCCTCTTTGCAGAAGAACGCCGAAATCCTCGCCGAGGTGGACATGTTCATCGCGCTTTCCACCGCGAGCGAGAAACTCGACCTCGTCCGCCCCGTCCTCACCGACGAATTCGCGGTCGATATCCGCGAATCCCGCCATGTGGTCGTCGAGAAAGTCATGGAGGAGCCCTTCGTCCCGAATGACATCCACATGGACGAAAACACCGACATCTTGCTCATCACCGGCCCCAACATGAGCGGAAAGTCCACCTACATGCGGCAGCTCGCCTTGACGGCGATTCTCGCGCAAATCGGCTCCTTCATCCCCGCGAAAAGTGCGAAAATCCCCGTTTTCGACCAGCTTTTCACGCGCATCGGCGCAAGCGACGACCTCATAAGCGGTAAAAGCACCTTCATGGTGGAGATGCTCGATGCGAACCACGCTTTGAAGAACGCGACCGCGAAATCGCTCATCCTTTTCGACGAGATCGGCCGCGGCACCTCGACCTATGACGGCATGGCGATCGCCCAGGCGATCATCGAATACATCCATGCGAAAATCGGGGCGAAGACACTCTTTTCCACCCACTATCACGAACTCACCGCCCTCGAGGACCATCTTCCCCGCCTGAAGAACATCCACGTCGCCGCGGAGGAGGAAGGTGACACGATCAGATTCCACCACAAGGTCGAAGAAGGCTGCGCGAAAAGTTCTTACGGCATCAATGTCGCCGCACTCGCGAAGATGCCGAAATCCCTCATCAAACGCAGCAGCGACATTCTCGCAGTTCTCGAGAAAAACGGCAAGAAACCGCAAATCCTCGGTGGACACGACCTCTTCACTCTCGCCGCTGTCGAAGAGGAAGAAAGGAAACCGCACCCCCATGAGAAGATCATCGCCGCCATCGAGAAGCTCAATCCCGACGAGATGAAACCCATCGACGCCCTCATGGCTCTCTACAAACTCAAAGAGGATATCAAGAACCGCAAATGAACGGACGGGTCCCGTCCGTTCTCTTTTACCCGTTTGCGATGTTCGCCATCACTACGGTTTCATGATAGAATGATCATGCATCGAAACATCAAAGGCAGGTGAGTTCCATGGGCAGGATTCTCCAACTCGACGAATCGTTAGCCAACATGATCGCCGCCGGCGAGGTCGTCGAGAACATGGCGAGTGTCGTCAAAGAACTCGTCGAGAACGCAATCGACGCAGAAGCCGAAAGAGTGGACATCCGTCTCAAGGATTCGGGCCTCAAGGAGATCCGCGTGACGGATGACGGCGAAGGCATGGACGAAGAAGACATCGAAATGGCCTTCCGCCGTCATGCCACAAGCAAGATCAAGACCGAACACGACCTCCACCACATCGCCTCCTTGGGATTCCGCGGCGAAGCCCTGCCTTCCATCGCGAGCGTATCCGTCGTCGGGATCGATTCCGCCTTCGAGAACAAGTCCGGCACGTTCCTCCTCGTCAAAAACGGCGAGATTGTCGAGAAGACTGCCGGTCGGGCGAAAAAGGGCACCACCGTCTTCGTCAGAGACCTCTTTTACAACACCCCGGCCCGTCTGAAGCATCTCCGGAGCGAAAAAAGGGAACTCGCCGATGTCGTCGACATCGTGAACAAACTCGCTTTGGCCCATCCGGATGTCCGCTTCCACCTTTCCAACAACGACAAGACCATCCTGGCGACTCCCGGAGACGGAGACGTCTTGAAGGTGTTGCGGGAGATCTATCCCCTCGATGTCATCAAGAATCTCCTTGCTTTCGAGAACGAGAACCGCTACTTCCATATCAAAGGCTACATTTCGAAACCCTCCCACACGCGTTCGTCACGCGCCCACATGGCCGTCGTCACGAACCGTCGCGCCATCAAGAGCCCCCGCGTGCAGAACGCGATCCTTTCCGCGTATCGCACCTATCTCTTCGGCAACCGCTTCCCCATCGCACATCTCGAGATCATTGTCGACCCCCTCCTCATCGATGTGAACATCCATCCGCAGAAGTTGTCCGTCAAGTTCACAGAAGAAAAACGTCTTCTCGAACTTGTCGAGGCGACCGTCAAGGAGACCTTGAAAGGCGCCGACCTCATCGAGAGAATGCGCCGACCCGAAAGGAAAGAAACGGCGGAACAATCCCGTCTCGACTTCTCCCTCCCTTCCCGGCGAGAAGGCAAAACAGAAGAGAAGACGCACCTGTATGGGAAAGAGGAAACGGCCACGGAGGAAGACATCTCCTCCCGCGACACGCAGAAATTTCCCGACCTCGCCTATATCGGCCAGGCTTTCGGGACGTATCTTTTGTTCCAGGATGAAAAGAACCTCTATCTCATGGACCAGCACGCCGCCGCCGAACGGGTGCGTTATGAGACGATCCAGGAAGCTCTCGAGACCAAAGATTCCGGTATCCGGCCCCTGCTTCACCCCTTGAGCATCAACCTTTCCAACCGGGAGACAGAAAGCC
>PWYL01000069.1 GCA_003568315.1 Mollicutes bacterium
CGGGTCATAGAAGACCTACGCATCGAGGCTCTCTACGATGTCGAGGAATACATTTTGAGCTTTGAGACCCACACGGAGGAAGACCTCCCCGATGAGACGCTCTTTTTCCAAGAACCCATCACACTCCCCGTGTTGGAAAAAGATGACCATCTTTTCATCGGATGGTATGCCGACAGCGAGTTCCGACATTTCTTCAATGAGACGAGAATGCCGGCGGAGGATGTGACCCTCCATGCCCGTTGGATTTCTTTGACGGGTGAGAGCTATGAGCCCGTCGAGACGACCGAGGAGATGCTCGAGAGGACCCTCGACGGTGTCGTGGGCATCCTGAACGAATGGCAGGACGGAGAGGACGCGGGCACGGCGAGCGGCAGTGCCTCCATATACAAACAAGACGGAAACAAGTATTATCTTGTCACGAACCACCACGTGATCGAGAACCACCAGAACCTCTCGATCTATTATGAGAAGAGCGGCAATCCCTATATCGTCGAAGACGAAGACATCGAGGTGCTCGGAAGCTACGCCGAGGCCGACATCGCCGTCTTGCGCTTCGAAGCGTCACACGATTTCGAAGTGCTCTCCTTCGTTGATTCCTACAACCTCCGTATCGGCAACCGCATCTTCGCCCTCGGTCATCCCCAAGGTTTCGACTTTTACGGAAGCGCCACAACGGGCATCATCTCGAATCTCACCCGCTACATGACCCACGAAGACATCGACGCCCCCTTCATCCAGCATGATGCCGCCATCAACCCGGGAAACAGCGGCGGACCGATTGTCGATTCTCAAGGACGCATTGTGGGCATGAACACCTTGAAGAAGGTCGGCTCCGAGATTGAAGGGATGGGTTATGCGCTTCCTGCCAACACCATGGTGCGCATGATCGCCGACATCGAGGAACAAGGCTATGTGGAAAGGGGCCGTGTCGGCATCGGTGTCACCCATCCTTCAGAATGCGCCGCCGACAAGGGTGTCTGCGTCACCGAAGTCTCCCCGGGGTCCACGGCTTCCGAGATGGGAATCGAAGAAGGCGATGTGATCAAAGGCTTCAAGACCAACGACATGACGGAAATGCTCGCGGTCAGGAACGTCGACGAACTTTTGCAGTTCATCCTGAACACACGGGTCGGCGAAGAGATCGTCTTCCTCTACGAACGCGACGGTGTCATGGAAGAGACACCGCCGACACCACTGCAGGCGGCCGACTGAGTCGGACATGTCTCATGGCACCATTACCCGATCTCACAAAAAAAAGGTTTCGCTTTTTGAGCGGAACCTTTTTGACGGTTCAACGGAAAAGGTTGTGTTTGCGCACCAGACTCTTCGTTTCATGCGTGGCGGGATCCGCGGTGTCGAAATTCTCGAGGAAGCGGACGACTTCCTTCGTGAGCTGGCTCGGCGTGCTCGCACCGCTTGTGACGGAGACCTTCCCGAGTTCTTTCAAGTGTTCTACGGAAAGATCCTCGACGCTTTCGACGAGGCTTGCGGGGATTCTCGCTTTGCGTGCCGTCTCGACGAGTTTCTTTGAGTTGTTCGAGCGTCTGTCTCCGACCACGAAACAATGATCGACCGCCGGCTGGTTCTTCACGGCTTCTTGGCGGCTTCTGGTCGCGTCACAAATCTCGTCGATGATTTTCAAATGCGGGAAACGCGCTCGCGCCCTTTCGCCGAGATGATAGATGTCATAGAGGCTCATCGTCGTCTGGTTGGTGAGGGCGATGCGTCCGTTTCCGATGTCGAGTGCTTCGATGTCCTCTTCGCTTTCGATGACGTGCACGCCGTCACCGTAGCTTTTCACCGTTTCACTCTCGGGATGGTCCGGTTTGCCGACGAAGAGGACGTCATAGCCTTCTTCGAGATGCCGCTTGACGGCGTTTTGGCTCTTTTTGACGTCCTTGCAGGTCGTATCGATGATGGAAAGGCCTTTCTTTTCGGCCTTCTCATAGACGGCATCCGCCACACCGTGGGCGGTGAAGACGACGGTTCCCCCGTCAATCTCATCGAGGAGTTCCAGACGGGTCTTTCCTTCGTCGTTGAGCGTCTTCAGACCCAGATCCTCGAAATCACGGACGATCTTCTCATTGTGCACGACCAATCCGAGCACATGCACGGGGCGCGGGATGGAGGGGTCCTTGGCGATCTTTTGCATCTCTTTCACGGCATCCACCACGCCGCGACAATACCCCCTGGGGGAGAGGGTGACGACCTCCATGGGCCTTCCTCCTTTGTCGTTTCATTAGATTTGCGACTCTCGTTGTAGTATAATCACATTATAGAAAGGGGCGAGAAAAATGCGGTTCAAAAAACCCTATCTCTATAATGCCCTAGAAGGCTTGAATTTTCAATCCTTCACCGAAATCCAGCAAAAAGTCATCCCCGACGCCTTGAAAGGCCGCGACATCATCGGTGTGAGCGAGACCGGGAGCGGGAAGACCCACGCCTATCTCCTCCCGCTTTTCGACCGTCTCGACGAGGAGAAAAAGCGGATCCAGACCCTCATCCTCTCCCCGACCCGCGAACTCGCCGAGCAGATACTCGCTTTCGCGCGTGCCATCGCCGGCTACAATCCGAAAAAGCCGGACATCCGCATCTATACCGGCGGCAGGGACCGGGCGAAAGAAATCGAACGCTTGCACAAGAGCCAGCCCCAGATTGCCATCGGCACCCCCGGGAAGGTCTTCGACCTCGCCTTGAAGGAGAACGTGCTCAAAATCCACACGGCGGACACCCTCGTCATCGACGAGGCCGACATGTCCCTGGAAGCGGGCTTCCTCAAAGAGATGGAAGCCATCGCCGCCACCTGCGGGGAAAAAGCGCAACTCATGGTGTTCAGCGCCACCTTCCCCGACAACCTCGGGACTTTCATCAAGAAGAGCATGCACCAGCCCCTAGAGGTCGTGCTCGGAAGAAGACGCCTCGCGAAACTCCCCATCCGCCACCGGTTCGTGAAAATCGCGGCCGCCGAAAGGATGGTGATGCTCGAAAAGGTGATCGATGCCATCAATCCCTATCTCGCGATGATCTTCGCCAACACCACCACCGAGGTCGACAACATCGCGAGGAGGCTCAAGGAAAAGGATCTCGACGTCACCCGCCTCCATGGGAACATGTCCGCGCGTGAACGGAAGCAGGCCGTCCGCGACATCCATAGTCTCAATGTCCAATACATCGTCGCCAGCGACATGGCGAGCCGCGGCATCGACATCGAGGGTGTGAGCCACATCGTGAATCATGCCTTCCCCGCCGACATGACCTTCTACATCCATCGCGTGGGCCGCACCGCCCGCATGGGGATGGATGGGGACGCGATCACACTCTATGATCCCGAACGTGACGAGAAAGCGTTCACCTTCTTGAAGAAGGAAGGGGTGGAGCCCGTCTATGCCGTGATCGAGGCCGGCCGGCTCGTCTCGAAGGAGAAGAGACCGAAAAAGAGCGTGTCCGATTCCGAACGGACATCCAAGGCCAGACCGGCCTACAAGAAGAAATACCGCAAGAACGTGCGAAGAAAGAGGGACGGATGAATGTTGAAGCTTGGCAGCCATGTCTCCATGAAAGGCGATGACATGCTCTTGGGAAGCGTCGAGGAGGCGCTTCACTATGGCGCGAACGCCTTCATGGTCTATACGGGAGCCCCCCAGAACACGAAAAGGAAACCGATCGACAGACTGCGGATTGACGAAGCCCACGCCCGCTTGCAAGAAGCGGGCATCGCCAAGGCGGACGTCGTCATCCACGCCCCCTATATCATCAACCTCGCGAATGCCGACGAAAAAAAGCGCGCTTTCGCCGTGGAGTTCCTCATCGAGGAAGTGAAAAGGAGTGACGCCATCGGTGCGAAAGACATCGTCTTGCATCCGGGGAACCATCTGCAAGACTCCTTGGAGAAGGCGGTGGAACGGATTGCGCAAAGCCTCGATGAAGTCCTTGCGGCGACGAGGGGGCAATCTGTCCGGATCGCCCTCGAGACGATGAGCGGCAAGGGCACCGAAGTGGGGCGGCGTTTCGAGGAACTCGCCGCCATCATCGCAAAAACCCGCCAAGCGGATCGTCTGAGCGTCTGTTTCGACACTTGCCACGTCCATGATGCGGGTTATGACGTGAAAGACGATTTTTCCGGCGTCATGCGCGAATTCGACCGGGTGATAGGTCGTGAAAGGCTCGCGGTCTTTCATGTCAACGACTCCAAGAACCCCCGCGGCGCCAACAAGGACCGCCACGAGAATGTGGGACGCGGCCACATCGGCTTTGAAGCGCTAGCCTCGATCGTGCATGATGAGGATTATGAAGACATCCCGAAGATTCTCGAGACCCCCTATGTCACCGCCGATGCGAATGCGAAGAAACGCGTGTTCCCTCCCTACAAAGAAGAGATCGCCATGTTGAAAGAAAGGCGGTTCGACCCCGCGTTTCTCGACAGGATCCGCAAGAATCCCTCCCGAAGGAAAGGGTGACCACATGCGATTGCAGACCGCCGTCGGCGACATCCACTATGAGGAATGGGGAAAGAATAACGGCCCGGCCGTCATTTTCAGCCACGGCCGCTCGCATGACCACAGGACTTTCGCCCATCAGGCCGAACATTTCCAAAAGACCCACCGGGTGATCCTTTGGGACCTTCCCGACCACGGCAAGACGACCGTCCGCCCCTTCACTTTCGCGAAAGCGGCCGCAGCCATGGAAACACTCCTCGATCATCTTTCCATCGAACGCGCTGTGCATGTGGGGGTCTCTTTGGGCGGTTTCTTGGGCCAATACACGGCCATCCACAAGCCGGAAAGAATCGCGGCGCTCGTGGATATCGCCTCGATGCCGATCTATGGCTCGCTTTCAAAACGACGGGCGAAGATCGCCGCTTTCTTCATGCGCATCACCGCCCCCTTGTTTCCGAACCGTTTCTTCGCCTGGGCCGCGGCGAAAAAGATGGCCTACGGAGGCGAAGTGGAGCTGTATGTGAAACGGCAATCCCTCGAATTCGGAAAGAAGAGACTCCTGCAGACGAATCTCGAACTGATGCGGGAACTCTCCCGCAAGCATCCGCACGATATCGACAAGAAGACGATCATCATCCACGGCGAAAAAGACGGGAAGGTCTTGATCAAGAAGAGCCGGAAATGGGCGGAAAGCAAGCATGTCGTCGCCCATGTCCTCATCGAGGATGCCGGGCATCTTTGCCACCAGCAACGGCCCGCTTCCGTGAACGGGGTGCTTGGCGAATTCCTCGCTTCGCTCGAGAACGCATGACGCATTTTGGTTTCATGGATATTCCCCTTTCGATGTTGTTGTGATACAATGAGATCAGAAGGATGCTTGTAACAAAGACCCTAAAGGATCTTGCCCCGGAGAATGACGCTTCCGAGCGAAAAACAGCCTCCGGGCTGTCACGATAAAATTGGTGAGATGCTTCAGGCATCCACCAATTTTTGTATGAGGAGGATGGCTTTTGCGCGAAAAACGGCTAAAAAAAGCATTTTTGGAACATTTCGACGATTTCAAGGCCGTCTCCGTTACCGCCTACAAGACGGCCCTTCATGACAGACAAGCGGGCCAAGAGATCGATTTGTCCCCGCTTGAAGATTTTTCGACGATTGTCGTTCTCGCACTCTCGTATCCGAAGGAGCGTCCCGCTTTCTGCGGTGAAGGATACGGCTATATCAGCCGTTACGCCCACGGGAGGGACTATCATCTCGTGGCGCGGGAGAAACTCTCCCGGCTGGAGGAGATCTGCGCGAAAGAAGGCATCAAGGCCAAGGGCGCCGTGGATGTGAACCCCTTGGACGAGCGTCTCGCGGCGAGTGTGGCGGGACTCGGATATCTCGGCCACAACCGGTTTCTGATCCACCCGGTCTTCGGCACGCATCTTTATCTCGCGACCCTCCTTTTGGACATCCCCTTCTCGACAAAGTCTCACGCGCAGGATTCTTGCGGTGACTGCACCGCCTGCATCGAAGCCTGTCCGCTAAAGGCGCTCGGAAAAGGGACCTATCACGTGAAGGACTGCCTCTCCCACCTCACCCAGTGCAAAGAGCCCATACCCCTGGAAAAGGGCAAGGCTTTCCGGAAATTTCTCTTCGGCTGCGACATCTGTCAAGAGGTCTGTCCGCAAAACGAAAACATCCGTCCCGTGGAACGAAACGTCTTCCAAAGCGATAAGAACGCCCAGCTTCCCCTTATGGACATATTGGGAAGATCTGTCGGAAGCATCAACCGCGAATACGCGGAATACGCCTTCGCCTGGCGCGGCGGTCTCATCTTGAAAAGAAACGCCGCGTTGCTTCTTTATGGGCAAGGACTCACCGACGCCTCCTTCGAGATCCAAGAGGCCTATGAAAAACACAAGGACGTATCCTGGTTCGAAGAGACTGTGCGAAACGTGATGCGGGCCTTGAAAGAAGACCATTGAACCCACCTTGCGAAAGGAGGCTTTCCATGAAAAAGAAGACGATCGTCACTGTCCAAAGCTACAAGCACGACGGCAGCCTCCATCGCGTCTGGAAGAAGAACTGGCTCGTGGAAGCGAAGGAAAGCCGCATCATCCTCTTCAATCCGCGGAGCCGCGTCATCGAGGGAGACGGTCGTTATTGGCGGCCCCGGGAGGATTCCCTCCATTTCTTCTACAAGGACCGCTGGTTCAACATCATGGCGATGTTCAGGAAAGCGGGCGTCTATTATTACGCCAACATCGCTTCCCCTGTCCTTTGGGATGACGAAGCCTTGAAATATGTCGATTACGACCTCGATGTCAAGGTCTTCCCCGACGGCACCTACAAGGTGCTCGACATGCAGGAGTATGAACGGCATGAGAAGCGGATGGAATATCCCGAAGAACTCACCGTGATTCTCGAGAAAGAACTCGAAACCTTGAAAACAATGGTTGAAAACCGCGAGGGCCCTTTCCGGAAGGGTCTTTGCGAAACATACTACGAAAGACTGAAAGAGGGATCGCATGAAGGATCAAAGAATTGAGAGACTCGCCAAGAACCTGCTCGAAGTCTCGACGAAAACCCATAAAGACGATACCGTCGTCATCCGGGGCGGCATCGATGCCAAACCGCTCATTTTGGAACTGGTCAAACACACGCACGCTTTGGGAGCCCATCCCCATGTCTTCCTCGGTGACGAAGACATCCGGAGGGAAATCCTGAAAGCGGCGAAGGAACCCTACATGGCCACCGCTTTCGCGTGGACGAAAGCGCAATACGAAAAGATGGACGTGTTCATCTCCATCATGACGGGCATGAACGATTACGCCACCGTGGATGTGCCGAGAGACATCAAGACCGCTCTCGGCAGGAAGATGCAGCCCCTGCATGATGTGATCGAGAAGAAACGCTGGGTCGCCTTGATGTGGCCCACCCCCTCACAGGCGCAAAAGGCGCGGATGGCGAACGAGCCCTTCTTCGACCATGTCGTCGATGTCTCGACGGTGGACTATGGGAAGATGAAGAAAGCGCTAGAACCATTGAAAAAACTCATGGAGGCGACCGACAAGGTCCGCATCAAAGGACCGGGAACGGATCTTTCCTTTTCCATCAAGGATATTCCCGTCGTAGTCTGCGCCGGCGAGAACAACATCCCCGACGGCGAAATCTTCACCGCGCCCGTGAAAGAGAGCGTGGAGGGGACGATCACCTTCAACACCGAGAGTCCCTACATGGGGGATGTGTTCAAGAACGTGCGCCTCACCTTCGCGAAGGGCCGCATTGTCGATGCGTCGCATGAAGGCGACCAAGAAGCTCTTGAGGCCATCCTCGACACCGACGAGGGGGCCCGCCGCGTCGGCGAGTTCGCCCTCGGTGTGAATCCCCGCATCGAGACTCCCATGGGCAACATCCTCTTCGACGAGAAAATCCAGGGCAGCCTCCACTTCACCCCGGGCATGGCCTATTCGGACGCCGACAACGGCAACCGTTCGGCCGTCCATTGGGACCTCGTCCTCATCCAGCGCGCCGAATACGGTGGTGGCGAGATTCTTTTCGATGACACGCTCATCCGCAAGGACGGCCTCTTCGTCAAAGAGGAACTGAAACCTTTGAACCCCGAAAATCTTGATACCCGAAAGGGGAGAAAAATCCATGGAAGTGCGCAGGATTGACGCTTCCGACACGGAACTCTTCAAGCCGCTCTACCGGTCGGTGGGCTGGTCGGTCTATCTGAAAGACGACAAGGCGTTCCGCAAGATGTTTGCGAATTCCTTGTCCGTCTTCGGTGCGTTCTTGGATGGCGAACTCGTCGGCATCGCCCGCTCAGTCGGCGATGATGCCCACATCCTCTACATCCAAGACATCATCGTGCTGCCCGGTTATCAAAGGAAGGGCATCGGCTCGCGCCTCCTTTCCGCCGTCGTCAACCACCACAACCACGTGCGGCAGAAAGTGCTCTTGACCGACAGGACCGACCAACGCGCCCGCGCCTTCTACAAGGCGCAAGGTTTCAAAGAGACCGAAGAGAAGGACCTCGCCTGTTTTGTACGTTTCGACTGAGCGGCATCTGTGTTAGAATGGTTATGAGAATAGAGACATCCCGAAAGGACGGGTCATTGTGAACGAGAAGATGATGATAAGCTACGCCAGACTCATTCTGCTCAGGGGTGTGAACCTCCGCGAGGATGAAGAGCTCGTGATCAACGCTCCGGTGAGCGCGCAGGATTTCGTGCGCATCCTCGTGCGGGAGGCCTATCACACCTTCAAAAGCGGCATGGTGCACGTGAATTGGAACGATCCCTATCTCAGCCGCTATGCCTATGCCCACGCCAAGGAGCATGTCCTCACCGATGTGCCCGACTATGTCACAAGACGCATGGAGAATCTGATCGAGAGAAAGGCCGCCTTCCTCACGATCAGCACCTCTTTTCCCGACCTCTTGAAGGGGTTGGACCAAAACCGCATCCAGAAGGCGCAAAAGGCCAAAGCCCCGAAAATGCGCCCCTTCCAGGAGAAAATCGTCCGCCAGCACAAATGGAGCATGGCCGCCTGGCCTTCCATCGAGTGGGCAAAGAAGGTCTATCCCGACCTCGAGGATTCCGACGCCCTGATGCAACTTTTCGAGGATTTGGTCACGATCATGCGGCTTGACGAGGAGAATCCCATCCAGTCTTGGACGGACCATCTGAACGAACTCGAACGGAAACGCCGGCTTTTGAACGAGGCCCGTTTCGAGAAACTCATCTACAAATCCTCCGAAACCGACCTCACCGTCGTGCTCCCGGAAAAACACATCTGGGTCTCCGGCGCCCAGAAGCGCCGTGATGACGTGTTTCTCCCGAACATGCCCACAGAAGAGGTCTTCACCGCACCGCTGAAGACCGGGGTGAACGGGACGCTGCGGGTGACGAAACATCTGAACATGCGCGGTCTCGTGATCGAGCCTTTCACCATGGAAATCAAGTATGGCGAGATCGTCCGCGTCGAAAGCGGCGACCGGGACAAACTCGAGAAACTCCTCTCCATGGACGAAGGCGCCCGGTTCTTGGGTGAAGTGGCCCTCGTCCCCGAAGAGAGCCCCATCGCGCAACTCGGGAAACTCTTCTATCACACGCTCATCGACGAGAACGCGAGCGCGCATTTCGCCATCGGCAACGCCTATCCCATGTGCGTACGCGCCAAAGGCGCGAGCGCGCAAGAAATCGCCGAAAAACACAACATCAACCGGAGCGTCATCCATGTCGACTTCATGGTCGGAAGTCCCGACCTCGAGGTTGTCGGCGTGAAGGCCGACGGCGAGGAAGTGCCGATTTTCGAAAGCGGCACCTGGAGCGAGCATTTCCGCAAGAAGGTATCTTGAGAGATCGCGCCCCGGTATGCCCGGGGCTTTTTCACACCGTTGTTTTCCCGTAGTCCTCTACAATGCCTTTGCGGCATGTTATAATGGATGAGGTGATCGACATGCGAGTGGTCTTCGGGGGCGCCTTCAATCCACCGACAAAAGCGCATCTGGAAGTGTATCGTTTTCTGAGAAACGAACTCCCCGTGGAACGGTTCGTCTTTTTGCCCGTATCCAACCGCTACAAGAAAAAGGGGCTGGCCGAAGACCGTCATCGTTTGCGGATGCTTTCGATCATGACGAAAGACCTCCCCGACGCGGAAGTCTCCGATCTTGAAATCAAGGACGAATCGTTCAAAGGGACCTACACGTCGTTGAAACGGCTCTCGCATCCTAACGAGACGACGGCTTTCGTCATCGGCGCCGACCATCTGGCGGGACTGCCACATTGGAAGGATGCAAAGAAACTTCTGAACGAATTCGTGATCATCGTCTTGAACCGGGGGAACAAGGATCTCGCCGACATCATCGGGAGCGATTCCTTCCTGCGACAACACCGGAGGAACATCCGGGCATTCCCCAAGTTCGACTTTTCCGTCTCGGCAAGTTCGTTTCGCAAGCACAAAGACAAAAGACTTGTGACCCCCGGAGTTTATGCCTATATCGAAGAAAACGGTCTTTGCGGAGGCTAAGAGATGTACAAACAGGGATTCTTGAAAGTCGCATGTGTCAGTCCGGTGCTCCGCGTGGGCAACCCACGGGCGAATGTCCGTGAAATTCTCAAAGCGCTCGAGGGACTCGACACTTCGTTGGCAGTGTTCCCCGAGCTCTCTCTCACGGGCTACACCGCCGGCGATCTCTTTTTCAAACGTTTTCTCCTCGACGAGACGGAACGGGCCGTGGAAGAACTCCTCGCGGAAAACACCTTCAAGGGAATCCTCGTCGTGGGCGCGCCGTTGGAACTGGACGGTATCCTCTACAATGCCGCTTTCGTGGTCCAAGGCGATACCATCCTCGGTATCGTGCCGAAGATGTATCTTCCCAACACCGAGGAATTCTATGAGAAACGCTGGTTCAAGAGCGGTTTCGACATCGCCGACAACCGTCGAAGCGTCCGCTATCTTTCCGAAGAGGTCCCTTTCGGCCATCTCGTCTTCAAAGAGGAGAAGGGACGTCTCTCCTTCGGGGTGGAAATCTGCGAAGACATGTGGGCCCCCTTCTCTCCGGGAAACAGCCTCGCACTGCAAGGTGCCCGCATGATATTGAACCTCTCCGCCTCGAACGAATATCTCCACAAGCAAGAGATACGCAAACGCACCATCATCGAACATTCGCGCAAGAATGCGGGTGCTTATGTCTATGCGAGCGCCGGCATGCACGAATCGACAAGCGAGACCGTCTTCAGCGGCCACAATGTCGTCGCCGAGAACGGCCACCTTCTCGCCGAGAGCGAATCCTTCGCCCATGAGACCGAAATCGTCAAGGCCGACATCGACCTTGTGAGAATCGATCACAAACGCAAGAACCATTCTTCCTTCCGCGACACCCACGACACCGCCCTCACGCTGGCCGACGAAGTCCGCTTCGCCCTCGCCGAGACGGACACGTTCGTTTTCGAGAAGCCCTTCGACAAGACCCCCTTCGTCCCGAAAGAGGATGTCGGCGCAGCTTTCGAAAAAATCGCGGATTTGCTCGAGAACGCGCTCATCAAGCGCATCGAGCATGTGGGTCCCGAACGGATCGTCATCGGTGTCTCGGGCGGTATCGACTCGAGTCTCGCCCTGCTTGTCGCGGCGAGCGCGTTGAAACGCATGAAACGTCCCGCCAAAGACATCCTCGCTGTCACCATGCCGGGCATGGGAACAAGCGACAAGACCCTCCGGCTGGCCCGCTCCCTCATGCGGGCGCTGGATGTGGAATCCTCCGAGTTGGACATCAAAGAGGAGGCGAAAAGGCAGCTTGAAGCGATCGGCCATGACAAAAAGACGCACGATGTGACGTATGAGAACGTACAGGCGCGCCTTCGCGCGATGATGTTGATGAATCTCGCCAACAAACACGAGGGATTCGTCCTCGGTGCGGCCGACATGAGCGAACTCGCACTCGGGTTTGTGACCTACGGTGCCGACCACTTGAGCATGTACAACATCAATGCGGGCCTGCCGAAGACGCTCGTGGCGTTCATGATCAGTCAATACGCGAAGAAGCGCTTCTCCGAGGAGGTAAGAGCCTTGGTCGATGAAATCCGCTCAATGCCCTACTCCCCCGAACTCGTGCCGGGACAAGTCTCGGAAGAGACGCTCGGCAAATACGAGATCAACGATTTCATCCTCGAACGCTTCCTCCGTGCGGGGGATGGCGAAGAGAGGATCGAGTGTCTCCTCGTGGAAACCTTCGAACTCTCGGAAAGTGAGGCGGAGGCGTATGTGGAGAATTTCTTCCGCCGTTTCTTCGCCGCGCAGTTCAAACGCCAGGCCACACCCGACGGACCGAAAGTGCTCGATGTCTCACTTTCGCCAAGAAGCGATTTCCGCATCCCCTCCGACATATCCCGTTAGACGAAACAGGTGGTAACATGAAACAAAGAGTCGTCGTGGGCATGAGCGGCGGTGTCGATTCGAGCGTCTCCGCCCATATACTCAAAGAGGCCGGTTACGAAGTCGTCGGCCTTTTCATGAAGAATTGGGATTCCGCCTTGAACAAGGATGTCTTGGGCAATCCCGACCTCGCCGCGGACCTCTGTCCGCAAGAGAAGGATTATCAGGATGCGAAGAATGTCGCGGAAAAACTCGGCATCGAACTCCACCGGGTGGAGTTCATCGAGGAATACTGGCGCGACGTCTTCACGGATTTCCTCGACGAATGCAAGAAGGGTCGCACTCCCAATCCCGACATCCTCTGCAACAAACACATCAAATTCGATGCGTTCGCCCGCCATGCGGAGCGTTTCGCCCCCGATGCCATCGCCATGGGTCACTATGCCCGCATCAAGGAGGACCAAGGCCGGATCAGCCTTCTCAGAGGCATCGATCCCAACAAGGACCAGACCTACTTTTTGAGCCGGCTCTCCGAAGAAAAACTCGCGAACGTCCTCTTCCCGATCGGAAAGTTCACGAAAGAAGAGGTCCGCGAGATCGCCAAAAAGGCCTCCCTCCCCACGGCCGACAAGAAAGACTCGACGGGGATCTGTTTCATCGGTGAGCGGTCTTTCGCCGACTTTCTCAAGAACTATCTTCCCGCGAAGAAAGGTCTCATCAAGACCGAAGACGGCGAGACCGTCGGTGAACACGAAGGCCTCATGCATTACACCATCGGCCAAAGGAAGGGCCTCGGCATCGGCGGCATCAAAGGCTATCCCGACGAGCCCTGGTTCGTCATCGGTAAGGATCTCGCAAAGAACACGCTCCTCGTCGGACAGGGCTATCATCATCCCGGCCTCTATGCGACAAGCTGCACATTGGATGATCTGAACATCATCACCGAAGGGACGTTCAAAGAAAAAAGCCCCTTGCAGGCGAAATTCCGCCATCGCCAAAAAGACAAGCCCGTGCGCGTGGAAAAAATCGACAGCGTCTGGCACGTCCGTTTCGAAAGACCGGTGCGCGCGGTCACCCCGGGACAGGCCTGTGTCCTCTATGACGGCGAGATATGCCTCGGCGGCGGGTTCATCGACAAGGTCAAAAAGAACGACACAATTTTGCCATACTGAGGAAGGGATGCGAAACGTGCAAAAGAGAAGACGCGGCATCGCCCTCGCGGGCGGTGGTGCCCGCGGCGCCTATCAGATCGGCGCCTTGAAAGCGTTGAAGGAGGCGGGTCATCTCGAGGACATCCACGCCGTGAGCGGCTCTTCCATCGGCGGCGTGAACGCGTGCATGTTGGCTACGGACGCATTGGAGAAGGCCGAGGAAATCTGGCTCTCTTTGGATGAGAAGGACCTTTTGAAGAACCGGGGGAACATCATCCGGCGCATCTTCACCGAAGGGGTCAATCTCGTCAAAAACGGCGTCTATCACACCGACCATCTCCAAAACTGGCTGGACGAACTTATCGATTATGAGCGACTCCGAGAGCGGGATGTCTATGTGGCCGTGAGCCATGTGGGCGGTGCCGAATGCAACCTCTTCGAACTCATGAGTCTGAACGTGCGCGATTTTTTCGAGAAAAAAGGAAGAATCCGCTATTTCAATCTCAGACACCTCGACGAGGAGACCATCAAGAAGATAATCATCGCAAGTTGCGCCGTGCCCGTCTTTTTCCGACCCGTCGTGATCGACGAGAACACCTACTATGACGGCGGGGTCTTGGACAACACCCCCTTCAAGCCCCTGATCGAGGCCGGTTGTGAAGAGATCATCGTCATCGACCTTTTCCGCGTCAACTTCGGCAGGAAAAAACTGGTCGACGGCGTGCCGATCTATCATTTCTATCCCAAAAGACATCTCCGCGGCGTGTTGAATTTTGACAGTGAACAGATCAAGCGGCGTTTCGCCCTGGGTTACGAAGAGACGAAAGAGCGCCTCGAAAAGGACCTCTATCCCCTCTGAGAGCGAAAGCTCTCTTTTTTTTTCGAGAAATAACGGGGATTCCTTCGAATCATGGGGACGGAGGCGATACGATGAAGAGAATCCGAGTGTTCCTTCTGGTTTTGGCGATATGTCTCGCAAATCCTGCCGACATCGCCGCCGGCGAGTATCTGACATATCAGGACATCACGTTCCGCCGCGCCGGACAGAAGCTTCTCAGGGATTTCACCGACTACGACTACAACCGGGCCTACGCGGCTCTTTCCGGCAGGCGGTTCTGGGGGTGGCGCACCCACACCGTGACGAACCACGAGCCCGTGACTTTCACGCAGGACACACTCTATAGGGTGAAAAACGAGGGCACGACCCCGATCACGAAGGATTTCACTTTCAAGATGACCGAGCAGACCTCGACACAAATAAGCGCCTCGGGCAATATCGGCATCGAGGCGAGCGGTGACATCAGGGGGTTTCGCACCGGTCTGGACGCCCATGTGCGTCCGTCCATAAGCTATGAGCGGACGACCTACATCGAAGAGAACCTCGACATTTCCATCACCGTCGACCCTTCGACCAAGCTCACCATCGCGGTCTATGGCGAAGGTCTCGTCTCGAACGGGGTGGGCAGACACTACCGGTTCTTCCGCAACACCCGTTCGGGCGGTTGGGAGGTCTTCGTGCTCACGGCCGAATACTATTCGATCGAGAAGGAGACCTTGGAATGAGAAAATCCTTCTTGGCGGCGGGGTTACTTTTGTTCACGGTGCTGAGTGTCTTTTCGGCATTGCGGCTGAAAGAGAAGGAAGAAGAACTCTGGAGCCCCTTGCTCGCGCATGTCTATCACGGCGCCGACGAGGAGAGGCGTTTCATTTTCGATGTGCTGGCATCCAGCAGAGAAACACATCATCTGCTCGAGGAAGCGATCAAAGAGGTCCGTCTCTCGGGGGCGGATGATGCGATCCTCCCGCTCATGTTGGAGGGGATCCATCATCAGGAGAGTGTCCGTATCGAAGGGCGGCGATTCCACCGCTACCGGATCGAGGTCTCGCCCCGACTCTTCATTCCCGAAGGCGTCATCCACATCGACGAGGCCCGCCTCGAGTTCATCTACGCTTCATACGCTCCGCTTTCCGTCCCCGTGGGCTCTTTCGTCCACGTGCAAAAGCCTTCGGTCCCCTCCAAGCTCGAGCTGCGCTCGTTGAAGAACGTACCGGGGGATCTCGGATCGGGCGTCACCTCACTCGGCTTCGTCGCCTTGGTCGAGAACACTTCCGCCCGGGAGGTTTGCGTCAAGGACATGTCGATCCATGCCGGAGACGTCCATGTCGATGCCGGAAACCTCATCCATCTCGAAAAGGCGGCGGAACCGTTCATCGCGGTTGATGATTTTATCGCGGACTACGACCATTTCGGCCAACCCTGCTCGGCCTCTTTCTGCATCGATGCCCACGGAAGAGCGAGGTTTTTCGTCCCTTTCGTGTATGAAAAAGAAGATGTGCGACTCTTCCGCTATCCGTTGGCGATCGTCCACGAGAGTGAAGAAGGGCGAGGGGTCCTCTTCATCGAGGATTTCCCTTTCATCCGGACCGACCCTTTCCATGATCCTTCCCGGGGAGGTTTGCGGCGTGTCTTGCTCGATTGAGGTCAAAGGTTTCAAAAAACGCTATCGGAAAACGGTGGTGGAGATTGACGATTTGCGGATGGAAGGACGCCTTTCCCTATTGCTCGGTGAGAACGGCTCGGGCAAAACCACTTTGCTCAAGGCGATGGCGGGGCTTTTGCGACATGAGGGTCGCATCACGAACACGGAAGGCGCGGTCTATGTCGGAAGTGACCCTGCGTTTCCCTCCGCTTTCACGGTGGCGGAATATTTCCGTTTTCTCTCCTCCTTGTCGGGAAACGTTTCGGAAGAACGAATCCAGGGTTATCTCGAGACATTCTCCCTCGCGGATGAGACCCACAAGTCGATGGCGGAACTCTCGAAAGGGAACCGGCAGAAGGTGAATCTCGTGCAAGGGTTTCTGGAGGAGAAGAACCTTCATCTTCTTGACGAGCCTCTTTCCGGGCTCGACAAAAAAGCGCGACGCGCTTTGGCCGACCATCTTTCCGCAAGAGAAGGACGAATCGTCGTGGCGACGCACGAACTCTCCTTTCTGGCGCGGCTTTCCGCTAGGAGATATCGGCTTTGAAGACGCTCACGGCCTACTTTTTGAAGGATTGTTTCGGCGGAAAGACGATCCGTCTTGTCTTGTGCCTTTTTTTAGGCGGGACCATGTTCTTCGTTCTTTCCTCAAGGCCGGCGGATGCCTTCGCGACGAGGATCATCGACGGCGAGGTCTACGCACGGGACTATCTTTTCGCTTCTTTGTATTTTTTGCGTTTCACCTCGCTTTTTCTCATCGCCACGATGGCGGCGGGCCTTTTTTGCGATAGGAGAGATCATCCGCTCTTGGCGAGAACGAGCCGATGGCGCCTCTTTCTCTCCAAGAGCGCGACCCTCGTCCTTTCCGGCTCATTCTTCGTCCTCTCGATGTATTTTGTCCTTCTTTTCGTCTATGCCCTCAGTCCTTTCCGTCACGCTTTGGGTTTTCCCCAGGGCATGGGCGTGGCCCTTCTCGCCCATGTCGTCCATGCGAGTCTCCTTTCCCTACTCGCGGCGCTCACCGTGAAGAAAGCGGGCATCTATCTCGTCATCCTGCCCGGATACCTCTTGGCCGACCTCCTTTGCGACTATCCTCTCGAAAGAGCCACAACAAGTCCCATCACTTTCATCGCCAACGCGTTCTTCGCGAACATCCATCAACTGCCCGACGGCGGCTTTGGTTTTCTCGCATCCTGCTTCTTCATGGTCTTTTTCGCTTCCGCGCTTTTCGTCTCGGCTTTCGCCATCCACGAGAGACGGGATTTTTGAGATGTCACCTCCTTCTTGCGGGTCTTTCGGGCGTTGTGCTATAATACGTCCGTATCCGAAAACGACAGGAAAGAGGGATGAATGGATGTGCGGAATTGTCGGTTACCTCGGCGAGAAAGATGCGAAAAAACATGTCATGGAAGGGTTGCGACGTCTCGAGTACCGGGGGTATGATTCCGCCGGCATCGCCTATTACGACGAAGCGAAAGCGGATCATCTCGTCTTCAAGGAGAAGGGGCGCCTCGAAAATCTGGCGGGCCTCCTTCCGGAAGGCGGTTCCCAAGCGGCCATCGGCCACACGCGTTGGGCGACACACGGACGTGTGACCAAAGAGAACGCCCATCCGCACGAATCGCACGACGGACGTTTCATCGTCGTGCACAACGGCATTATCGAGAACCACAAGGCCTTGGCCGAAGAATATCTAGCAGGCATTCCGAGAAAGAGCGCGACGGACACCGAAATCATCGCGAGTCTTCTCGGACATCTTGCCAAGGGGAAGGACGTTGCCGGGGCCTTCCGACAAGTTCTCGACCTTTTGGAAGGCTCTTATGCCCTTCTCTTGATGGACAGGGAACACCCCGACATCCTCTATGCGGCAAAGAAAAAAAGCCCTTTGCTCATCGGTCAAAACGGGCGCGACACCATCATCGCGAGCGACTTGACGGCGCTTTGCGCCGCCGCTACGGACTATCTCGCCTTGGAGGACGGCAGTATCGTCACAATCGACGAGCGGGGTTTTTCTGTCCGAGACGGACAAGGGAAAGCGGTCCGCCCCGTGTTATCCCCCGTTGACAAAGCCTATGCCGAAACGGACAAGGGTGTTTTCGACCATTACATGTTGAAAGAGATCCACGAACAGCCCGCGGTGCTGCGCCGCATCACGGCGGAATATTTCGACCAAGAGACTCCGCGCATCCGAAAGGACATTTCGGCCATGTTGCAAAAGGCAAAAAGGCTGCACATTTTGGCCGCCGGCACCAGCATGCATGCCGGCATCGTCGGGAAGGCGCTTTTCGAGAATCTGGCCCGGCTTCCCACAGAAGTCCACATCGCGAGCGAGTTCGCCCATCATCCCCCTCTGCTCGAAGCGGGCTCCGTTTTCCTTCTCATCAGCCAAAGCGGGGAGACGGCCGACCTCAGGGCCTCACTCGAGATTGTCAAAGAGAAGGGCTTTCCGAGTCTCACCTTGACGAACGTCAAGACCTCGACGCTCGCCCGTGAGGCCGACAAGTATCTGGAGATCTTTGCCGGGCCGGAAATCGCTGTCGCCTCGACCAAGGCCTATACGGCGCAAATCGCCGTTCTTGCCATTTTGGCTTTCGCTCTTGGTGACGGTGGATTCTCCCTGCGAAAGGAACTCGCGCTCGCGGCGCAAGGCATCGAGAACCATCTTCAGGATCACAAGATGTATTCCGGCATCGTCGCCGGACATCTCAAGAAACCCCACGCTTTCTACATCGGTCGCGGTCTCGATTATGCCGTCGCATTGGAGGCCGCCCTCAAGCTGAAAGAGATTTCCTACATCCACACCGAGGGTTTCGCGGCCGGGGAATTGAAACACGGCACGATCGCCTTGATCGAGGAAGGAATTCCGGTCATCGCCCTCGTAACCGAAAAAAGGACGGCGGCACACACAAGAAGCGCCATCGCCGAGGTGGAAAGCCGCGGCGCCGATGTCCTTGTCATCGCGACGGAGAATGTCGCGGAGAAGGAAGACGGCATCAGACTCGATACCGTCCATCCGCTCCTCACCCCGCTCGTTTGTGTCGTCCCCACACAACTCATCGCCTATTATGCGGCTCTCCAAAGAGGTACGGACATCGACAAACCGAGGAATCTCGCCAAAAGCGTGACGGTTGAATGAACTTTCCAAGCACGGGGATTTGTGATAGAATAAGTAGACACAATTGATGGTGTGTGATGTGAAGGAGGAATGCTATGATGGGGAAATATTTCGGCACCGACGGCATCAGAGGCGTTGCCGGCGAGACCCTCACGACCGAGATGGCCCATCTCGTGGGGAACTCTCTCGGGAAGGTCTTTTCTGCGGAACGCATCGTCGTCGGCAAAGACACGCGTGAATCGAGTGACGCATTGGCCACGGCGGTCACACTCGGCGCTCTTGAGGCCGGTATGGACGTCGTCTATGCGGGAACGGTTTCGACCCCCATGGTCGCCCATTTTTCTCGCAAAGAAGAAATCCCGGGCGTCATGATCACGGCTTCGCACAACCCCTATCGTGACAACGGCATCAAGGTTTTCGACAAGGGATACAAACTTCCCGCCAAGGCGGAAAGCGCCATCGAGGCCTTCATCGATAAAGGCGAGACTGCTTTTTCCGGAACTTTCGGGAGGCTCCGCACGAGCGAATCGGTAAACGAGGCCTATCAAGAGCTTTTTGAGAGTTTCGGTCTCGAGAAGGCCAATCTCTCGATCGCTTTCGACACTGCGAACGGTGCCACCTGCGAAATCGCGAAGAAGGTTCTCGCGCCGGTCGTCGACGAACACGTGCAGATCGGTGACAAGCCTGACGGCAGAAACATCAACGAGGGTTGCGGTTCCACCGACCTCTCGGCGATTGTCAAGGCGGCCGCCGAGCACAAGAGCGACCTCGGTGTCGCTTTTGACGGCGACGGTGACCGTCTCCTCGTCGTCGACCACCGGGAGAACGTCTATGACGGCGACCTTCTCATCTATATCATCGCGCGTTATCTGAAAGAGAACGATCTTCTCAACAAGAACACCGTCGTGCTCACGAAGATGAGCAACCCCGGCGTCATCAAGGCTTTGAAGGAAAACGGCATCAAAGTCGTGCAAACGGATGTCGGCGACAAACATGTGCAGGCCGAGTTGCTCAAGAACGACTACACCATCGGCGGCGAGAACAGCGGCCACATCATCCTGAACCATCTCTTGCAGACGGGGGATGGGCTGCTCGCGGCGGCCTACCTTCTGAAAATCATGCATGAGAAGCGCCAGACGCTCGCCTCGCTCGTCGAAGGCGTGGAAATCTATCCGCAAAAGATGCAAAACGTAGCCGGCGTCGCCAAGGACGTCGTCAATGACAAGGAAGTCAAAGCCGCCGTGAAGGAGGCGGCCAAGAAACTCGGCGCCGACAGCCTCCTCCTGGTCCGTCCTTCGGGGACGGAACCTGTCGTCCGGATCACGGTGAGCCACAAGGACGCTTCGCTCGTGGACAAGACGATCGAAAGGCTCGAGTCGATCATCCGCGAAAAGGGGGCCCTTGAAGATGGCGGCTAAATACGCTTTGATTCTCGCTGCGGGGAAAGGGACCCGCATGCGGACGGAACTTCCGAAATGCGCCTTCCCCATCCTCAAGAAACCGATGATCGAATACATCGTCGAAGGTGTCGAGAAGAGCGGTGTCGAAAAGATCGTCGTGGTGGTCGGCCACCAGAGGAAGGTACTCGAGGATCTACTCACCGACAGGGTGACCTTCGCCTATCAGGAAGAACAGCTCGGTACCGGTCACGCCGCGCTTTCGGCGGCCGACATCCTCAAAGAAAAAGCGGGGACGACGATCATCCTGCTCGGCGACATGCCGCTCGTCAATGAGACGTTGATCGAGAAAATCTTCCTCTCGCACGAAAAGTCGGAAAACGATCTCACAGTCGTGAGTGCCGACTTCAAAGACCCCACCGGTTATGGAAGGATTATTCGCGACAAGTACGGTCGTATCCACTCCATCGTCGAAGAAACCGACTGCACCGAAGAGGAAAGACAGATCACGGAAGTGAACACGGGGCTTTACGCCATCGACAACAAGATCCTCTTCGACGTGTTGGAAGAAATCGAGAAGAACCCATACAAAGGGGAGTACTATCTCACCGACATCGTCGAGATCATGAGAGACGACTACCGGGTCGGATCCTTCGTCATCCGCGAGGAATCGCGGGTGATGGGTGTGAACGACCTCTATGCGATAAGTCGGGTGGAAAAATTCCTGCGCGACGAGATCAACAAGCGCCACATGCTCGCGGGAGTCTATATGATCAACCCCGAGACGATCACCATCGGCCATAATGTCAGCATCGACGGCAACGTCACCATCAACCCCAACACCACCATCACCGGGAATTCCACCATCAAGTCGGGGGCGGTGATCGGCCCGAACACCGAGATCCACAACGGCACCATCCACAAGGATGTGCAAGTGAAACACAGCCTCCTCTATGACAGCACCGTGCACGAGAGGACGACGGTGGGTCCCTTCGCGCATCTCAGGAACAACGCCAACATCGGCCGCGACAACCGCATCGGGAACTTCGTCGAGGTCAAGAAGTCCGCGACCGGTGCCGGCACCAAAGCGAGCCATCTCGCCTACATCGGCGATGCCGAGGTCGGAAGCAACGTGAACTTCGGCTGCGGCTCCATCACCGTGAACTTCGACGGTAAAGAGAAACATCTGACGAAAATCGGCGACGATGTCTTCATCGGATGCAACACGAACCTCATCGCCCCGATCGACATCGCGGACAATGTCTTCATCGCCGCGGGAAGCACCGTGACCGAGAATGTCCCCGCCTGGGCGCTGGCGATCGCGAGAAACCGCCAAATCAACAAGGCCGATTACGCCAAGAACCTGATCAGACCCAAGACCGTCAAGCCCGACAACGGCACAGAAAAGGAAAAGAAGGCACCGACGAGCCTGAAAAAGGCCGATTAGTGTTGACAAGACCCGGCCATGTGATATAATGGTTTCGGTTGTAAAACCGTGGAAAGCAGAGTACCCGCTCTCACCCGACGGATTCTGTCCGTGGGTCGACGCTACAAAACGTGGACACGTATTTCGCGTGTGGGTACCCCTGTGGACCCGCACGTTTTTGTTTAAGCCCATTTGGAGGTGGAAGACATCAGAAGGAAGCCCGACAAGCGGGACAAGAACCAAGGTATCGTCAACGAGGATATCCGCGCCCGCGAAGTGATGGTCATCGGAGATGACGGGGAACAACTCGGCATCATGCCGAAGAAAGAGGCTCTGGACAAAGCCTACGAACGTGATTTGGATCTTGTGCTCGTCGCCCCGAAGGCGAAACCGCCCGTCGCCAAGTTCATGGACTACAACAAGTACCGCTATGAACAGAAGAAGAAGGCGAAAGAGGCGAAGAAAAAGCAGAAGGTCCAGCAACTCAAGGAGCTCAGACTTTCGCCCAAGATCGAGAAACACGATTTTGAGACCAAACTCCGCAACGGGCGAAAATTCCTCGCCAACGGCGACAAGCTCAAAATCTCGATCCGTTTTCGTGGCCGCGAAATGGCCCACACGGACCGGGGAAGGGATGTCATGCTCGATTTCGCCAAGCAATGCGCCGACCTGGCCCAGATTGAGAGCCATCCCAAGCAGGAGGGCCGTTTCATGCAGATGACCCTCATCCCCAAAAAAGACAAGTGAGGAGGAACACCCCATGCCCAAGACCAAGACCCACTCCGGCACGAAAAAGCGCGTGAAGATGACCGCCAAGGGCAAACTCAAGGTCTCTCGCGCGAACCGCGCCCATTTGAAGAGCGCCAAATCCAAGGATTCCATCCGCAAGGGACGTCGTGCGAAATACTTGAAGCCCCAGGACGCGCGCCGCGTGAAAAAACAGGTTTCCCAATCGAAATAATCCAACCAGGAGGAATGCACCATGCCCAGAGTACGAGTCGGAACCCTCTCCCGCCGGCGCAGAAAGAAAATCCTGAAGCTCGCCAAGGGATACTTCGGTTCCAAACACCTATTGTACAGGACTGCGAACGAACAAGTCATGAAGTCATGGACCTACAGCTACCGTGACCGAAAAAGAAGGAAACGCGATTTCCGCAAACTCTGGATTTCGCGCATCAACGCCGCCGCCAGGCAGAACGGCCTTTCTTATTCCCGCATGATCAACGGCTTGAAGAAGGCCGGTGTGGACATCAACCGCAAGATGCTCGCCGACATCGCCGTGAATGATCCCGAAACGTTCAAGAAACTTTGCGAAACGGCCATGAGCGGACTGAAGGGGAAAAGGACCCCCCCGAAGAAGGCGGATGCGAAGAAGGAAGCCCCCATGAAGGAACAACCCCCCGCCAAGAAAGAAACCCCGGTCGAGGAGACGACCGAAGTGAAAACGAAAGACGAGAAGAAAGAAGAGAGACGAGACGAGAAAACTACCGCCGCCGAGGTCAAAGAGACCGCCGAGGAACTCGCGAAACTCACAGTCGCTGAACTGAAAGACCTCTGCAAAACGCGGGGCATCTCGGGATATTCGTCCTTGAAGAAGGCGGAACTCATCGCGAGACTCCAGAGAGATTGAGCAGTCATCCGACTGCTTTTTTTCTTGTGAGGACCTCTTCTCGACATCCGCGGCAAGCAGTCGATTCGATTGACAACACGAGAAACGGGGCGTATAATGAGATTGTGGCCTGAAGGATGGGAAACCACTCAGGCGCGACCCCAAATTTTGTAGAAAGGGGCCAAGGTCTGTCCGGTGTGCGAAAGCCTTTCTCTGAAAAGGAATCCTAAAGGTCAGACAAGAGGCCCCCCCCATAGTAAGTTCGTGGTTCTGCGATCGAGTGGTTTCCCGTCGTTCAGGCCACTTTGTTGATTTCAAAACCTTGAACAGGGAGAAAGAAGGGGAACAATGAGTAAAGTCCAAAAAGTCTTTGTGAACTACAATTGGTTCATCAAGCTTATCGGCGCCGCACTCCTCATCGCGCTCGCCCTCATTCTTTGGCTTGTCGATGTGGAGCCCTTGATCCAGAGTTTCGTCGGAATCCTCATCGGGGTGTATGCGATTGTGCGGCTCGTGCCGTTCGTCCGCACACAACGCAGTGACCTCATCAAGACCATCAACATCATCGAGATCACCCTGAACGTCCTCATCGCCGCCTTCCTCATCATTTCCGCCTTCACGCTCGACGAAGGTCTCGGCGCGGCCTTCGGCTATATCATCGCCTTTGTCCTCATCGCCCGCGGCATGGTACATTTCTACGGGCTCAGCGAAGGAAGCGAAAAAGGCGACCACATCACCTATTTCTTCCACATCGCCACCCTCGTTGTCGGTACTGTCATCGCCGTGTACGGCTTCGAGGTCACGCAACTCATCATCCTCTTCATCATCCTCGCGCTCATGGCTTCGGCCTATATCGGGTTTGAAGGGTACCGCGGTTTTTCGATGTATCGCAAGCGCAAACAGCTCGAAGAACCCGCCCGGGACGAAGCGAAAGAGGAAGCGGACATCCGGAAGGCCCCCTCGAAAGAAGAAGAGGAACGCAAGCGGGACGAAATCGTCAGTTGAGAGACTGTAAGTCGATGGACCGATATCTGCTCCCTTTTTCGCGAGCAACGGTTCATTTGGTTTTTATAACGGCATCACCCGGGTGATGCCGTTTTCTTGTTGTTTTGGAAAATTTGGGCGAACCACTTGGCAAACCGGAAAAATCCTTGTATAATGTTTGTGTACAACCTATGACCGGAGGTGAAACTGGTGGCCGAAGATATTTTCCGCTTGATACAACGTAGCGCGCTCTACTATAAGCGACTTATGACGAAATTCCTCGAACGTTTCGATATCACATTCGCACAATACCAGGTTCTTTCGATCGTGAAGTGGCATCAACCCCTGACGGCAAAAGAGATCCTCGCCTATCTCGACACGGACAAGGCGACGCTTTCTGGCATCCTCTCCCGACTCGAGAAACGCGATCTCGTGATCCGGAGCGAAGACAAGAAGGACCGCCGTCTGATGTATGTGCAACTTTCCAAAACGGCCCTCGCCTTGATCGAGGCCATCGAGGGCAAGACGGCGACGTTGAACGAAGACCTTTTGAAGAACGTGAAGAATCGGGAGAGGAAGAATTTCGTCTCTACTTTCGAGAAGATCATCGAGACCCAGAACGAAAGACTCTCCGCCTTGAAAAAAAACACTACGGAAGAAACGAACAAATGATAACATGAATAGAATGGGGAGGAATGTTCAGTGAAACGTTTCGCAACAAAATGGGGCATCGTCAACATCGTGCTGGGTGTGGCGCTCATCGCCCTCGCCGTGGTCGCTCAGCTCGCTACCGACTGGATGGAGGAGGGTGTCCGCTGGGTCGTCGTGGCCGTCATCGTGGTTTTCAGCCTTCTCCGCTTCAACCGTGATTTCAAGCACTACAAGGACAAAAACGCGCAGCTCATACTCGTCTGTGAGCTCGTACTCGCCCTGGCGGCGGCATTGGTGGTCATACCCGCCATCGGCTGGCAGACATCATTAGCCATCGGCTTCGTCCTCTACATCCGGGGATTCGCGTATTTTCTCATCATGCAGCTCACGGGCAGGAAGTCCATCTTCCGGAACTTCATCATCTACATGGTCGTCTTGACCTTGGGTGCCTATGTCCTTTTCAGCGGGGAGGATTTCGCCGACATCATCCAGTGGATCATCTTCGCCCTCATCGTAGTTTACGGCGCTTTCCTGCTTGGCTATGGCATCAGGGATGTCATGGAGAAACAGAAGCAAAAACCCAAGAAAGAGAAGAAGCCGAAAGAGAAGAAAGAAGAGAAAGAATCAAAATAATCAGCCATTACACATAGGAGGAGTTTCATGCGCAAGATTCTCAAAGACATGTCGAGCCTGAACGGCATCCCCGGCAATGAAGGGGAAGTCCGAAGCTACATGCAGAAAAGAATGGAAGGCAAGGCCGAGGTCTCGTTCGACAATCTCGGAAGCGTCATCGGCAAGTTGGTCGGCCGGGCCGACGGTCCGCGAGTCATGGTCGCCGGCCACATGGACGAAGTGGGTTTCATCGTCACGAAGATCACCGATGAAGGCTACATCAAGTTCATTCCCGCCGGCGGCTGGTGGAGTCAGGTCATGCTCGCGCAACAGCTCGTCATCACCACCCGCGACAACAAGAAGATTCGTGGCGTCATCGGCTCCAAAGCGCCCCACATCCTGAAACCCGAGGACCGCAAGAAACCCGTCGACATCGAGGACATGTACATCGACATCGGGGTGAAAGACAAAGAGGAGGCCGAAAAGACCGGCATCCGCCTGGGTGACATGATCACACCCTTCATCGACCCCGTGGAACTTTCCAACAAAAAATATCTCCTCGGCAAGGCCTGGGACAACCGTGTGGGCTGCGCCGCGGCCATCGACGTCTTGGAAGAAATC
Source organism: Mollicutes bacterium (assembly GCA_003568315.1). Taxonomy (GTDB): domain Bacteria; phylum Bacillota_I; class Bacilli_A; order Izemoplasmatales; family Izemoplasmataceae; genus T1SED10-81. The sequence goes on from PWYL01000069.1 coordinate 26,349, forward strand.
GCGGGGAATGACCATCCGAACGTCTATTACGGTGTCGGCACCGTGCAGGAGGAAGTCGGGCTCCGGGGTGCCATGACGAGCGCCTATTCCATCGATCCCGACATCGGCATCGCCGTCGACACCACCGTCGCCCACGACTTCCCCAAAGGCTCGAAGGAGACCGTCCTCGGCGAAGGTGTGGGCATCATGATCACCGATTCTTCCATGGTCGGCCACAAAGGGCTCCGTGATTTTGTCGTCGACATCGCCGAGAAACACGACATCCCCTACCAGCTCACCTATCTCAAGCGCGGCGGCACGGACGGCGGCACCATCCATCTCACCCGTTCGGGCGTTCCCTCCATCGCACTCTGTGTACCGGTACGTTATCTCCACTCGCACACCTCCGTCATGCACGATGACGATTATGACGCCATGGTCCGCCTCGTGACCGAGGTTGTCAAGGCCTTGGACAAAGAGGCCGTCCAACGGATCACCTACGGCGATTGAGGTTTTCTCATGCGTGTCATCGGGGGAAGATTCAAGAGTCGCCGGCTGAAGTTCATGAAGGAAGGGCCCACAAGGAGCACCAAGGACAGGGTCAAAGAGACGCTTTTCAACATGCTTCCGCCACTCGGAGACAGACACCGGGCCCTGGATCTCTTCGCCGGAAGCGGCGCACTGGGCATCGAAGCGGTCTCGCGGGGCACGAGCCATTGCGATTTCATCGAGTCCGACCATGACGCCTTCGTCATGTTGGAAGAGAATGTCAAGACGCTCGGCATCGAGAACGAGTGCCATATTATCGATGCGGCATCGGAAGACGCCATTCACGCCTTGCCAGAACCCTATGATTTCGTCATCCTCGATCCTCCCTACGGCAGAGGGCTCATCGATTGGGCGCTCGAGGCGTTGGAAGAGAAGGGGCTCATGGCAAAAGACGCCCTCGTCGCAATCCTTTCCGGCAAGAGGGAACAATTCGACATCCCCCCGACTCTTGACGTCAACAAGACCCGGGATGTCGGCGTGACGAGAATCACAATCCTGAAACGGAGTGGCTGAGATGAAGAAGGGACTCTATCCCGGCAGTTTCGACCCCATAACCTATGGCCATATCGACATCGTCGAAAGGGCGTTGAAAATTTTCGACAGACTCTATGTCCTCGTGAGCGTGAATCCCCACAAGAAGACGCTTTTCACCAAGGAAGAGCGCCTTTGGATGGTGAAAGAGGCCTTGAAGGACCACGGAGAAAGAATCGAAGTCCTCACGAGCGAGACCCTCACCGTCACACACGCGAAAAATTTGGGAGCATCCCATATCGTGCGGGGTCTAAGGGTGCTCACCGATTTCGAGTACGAGTTCCAGATGACACACGCCAACCGGAATCTCGACCGTTCGATCGACACCATCTTCTTCATGACCGACAACAAATACTCCTTCCTCTCGAGCACCGCCGCGAAGGAGATCGCCCGGTTCGAAGGGGACCTTTCCGACTTCGCCCCGTCCTTCATCATCGAGCGGATCAAGGGAAAATACCGTACAGATAAGCCGCGGGATTGATCCGCGGCTTTTTTTATGTGTTTTCCCCTGTCCTTTTATTTAGAAAAATGTTAAAATGATGGCAGGTGATGGATATGGATGTGAAAGAACGGATCTTCAACGAGCTCCGCAAGCAGAATGTCCGCATTACAAGGCAACGCCGGGCGATCATCGATGTGTTGGAGGGGAAACACCTCACCATCCAGGAAATCCACAGCGAACTGAAAAACCGGGGTTTTTACAATCTGGGCACAGTCTACAACAATATCGACTTCCTCATCGACCACAAGATCGTGACGGAGATCTATATCAACGGGAAGAAGCACTACGACCTCACCATCGACGAGAGCTCCCACACCGCCGACAGTCACATCCATGTGACCTGCCGCGTCAACAACAACATCATCGAGATCAACGAAAGCGACATCTTCGCGACGATCAAGAACCATCGCATCTTCAAGAACTTCAACATCGACAAGCTGCAGATCGTCGTCGAAGGGACCTGCAAGCACTATGACACGGAAAAGTGCAAGCAGGACGACGCCTGTTTCATCGAGAGACTTTCGGAATGAGGACATGACGAAAGCCGCCCGCGGGCGGCTTTTTTTATAGGTGTCCGGATGCCGGCCGAAATCCTGCGGGGTTCAGATATGCCCAAAGACTTCTTTCATCCGCAAAAGCCCTTCTTCGAGCTGCTCTTTCGAACAGGCGAGATTGACCCGGAGGAAGTTTTCACCCTCTTTGCCATAGACACCGCCGGCGGCGACGACGATGCCCACCTCGGCGAGTCTTTTCGCGGCCTCTTCGCCCGTGAGACCGAAAGAGGAAACATCCACCCAGGCGAGATAGGTCCCTTCGAGGCGGGCGACAAAGACATCTTCATTCCAGGCTCTGAAGGCATCAACAAGCATATCGTAGTTTTCCTTGACATGGGCGTTTTGCGCATCCACCCAGTAGTCGCATACGGTGTAGGCGGCCTTCAAGGCTTCCATGGCGAGGAGATTCGGTGAACCGAGGAAGAGACTCCGCATGATGTTTTTCGTTTTCCTTCGCAATGCGCCATTCTCGATGAGGATGTTCGCCGAATGGAGACCGGCGATATTGAAGGTCTTGCTCGGGGCGGTGACGACGGCGAGCCTCTCGTAATCGCCGAAGAACTCCCCCATGGAGGTGAAGGTGTGGCCCTCCATGATGATGTCGGCATGGATCTCGTCGCTCAAAAGATAGACATTGTGTTTTTCACAGAGTGCGAGAAGCCGTCCGAGCTCGGCTTTCGTCCAGACCCTGCCGACGGGATTGTGCGGACTGCAGAGCACCATCGCTTCCACACCGCTTGCGAACTTTCTTTCGAGGTCGGAAAAATCCATGACGAAGCGGCCGTTCTCTTTTTGCAAGGAACTTTTGACAAGGATACGTCCGCTCGCTTCGGCGAGGGGCGGGAAGTTGTTGTAGACGGGGGTCTGGATGAGAATCTTCGCTCCCTTTTTTGTGCAGGCGCGGATCATGACCGCGAGTGCGGTCAGAACCTTCGGGGCGGGAAGAATCCATTCCTTCTTTGTGGTGAGGCCGTATCTACGCTTCATGAAGTTCTTGACGGCGTCAAAATAGGCCTCATCCGCCAGGGTGTAGCCGTAGGCGCCGTGTTTGATACGCCTTTGCAAAGCCGCTTTCACTTCTTTCGGGGCTTCATAGTCGGAATCGGCGACGCTGAAGACGAGAACGTCGTCACGGCCCACGGCTTTTCGGGCCATCTCCCATTTCGCTGCGGCGGTGTTCTTACGGTCGAGGGTGGAGAAATCGTCCATGGTATGCACTCCTTTTCATGATGGAGGGGTCCAGGAACATTGTAGCATTATCCGGAAACTTTGCAATCCCCGGGTTGCCGTCTCCTCGTCGGGACGTCTTTTTCCAAGGTGTGCTTTCCCTCCGCCGAAAAGAGGATCCCTCTTGAGAACGGATGCATATGGATGCGAAACCCGGGACCCCGCGAGGTCCTTCCCGGTAGGCGGCACGCTTTACAAAGGGAGGCTTCCTGATATATACTTATGGTGGTCACGAGGGAAAGGACTTGTTGCCGCCGAAATAGCTCAGTTGGTAGAGCAGCTGTCTCGTAATCAGCAGGTCGCAGGTTCGAGTCCTGTTTTCGGCACCATCAGCCAAAAAAAAGCGGGAAAATCCCGCTTTCCCTATTTTTTATGGGTTCATTTCACGATACTTTCCATGTCTTCTTGTTCGAGATGGAAATCGAAAATCTCGATGTTCTCTTTGATCCTTTCGGGGTTCTTCGACTTCGGCAGGGGGAGGAAGCCCTGCTGGTAGTGCCAGCGCAAGACGACTTGCGCCACGGTGCGGTTCTTTCCCGCCGCGATTTCTCCGAGGTGTTTCGCGGAGAAGACCCTCCCTTGGGCCAGAGGGGAATACGATTGGATGACGATGTCTCTTTCTCGGCAGTAGGCGATGGTCTCTTTGGGCACGTGGAAGGGATGGATCTCGATCTGGTTCACCATCGGTGTGATGTCGGCTTCCTTGATGAGGGCATCGAGATGGACGGGCTCGAAATTGGAAACCCCGATCGAGCGGATCCTCCGCTCCCTGTAGAGGTCTTCCATGGCCCGCCAGGAAGCGATGTTCGCCTCCATGTATTCCATGCCTTCGCCGCGTGCGCCCCAAGGTTTCGGTGAATGGATGAGATAGAGGTCGATATAGTTCGTGTCAAGCTTCTCAAGCGAAGCCTCGAAGGCTCTGAGCGTCTCTTCGTAGCCTTTCGTCTCCGCGGCGAGTTTCGTGGTGATGAGGACGTCCTTTCTGTCGAGGCCGGATTCACCGATGGCTTTCCCGACGCCTTTCTCGTTGCCATAGAGCGAGGCGGTGTCGATGAGACGATACCCCGCGTCGATGGCCTCGATGACGGCTTGTTCGACCTCTTTCCCTTCTGTTAGAAGCCACGTGCCGAAACCGATGGCGGGAAGCATTAGTCCGTTTTTGAGCTTGTGTTTCCTCTCGCGCACGGCGATTCCCCCTTCGTGTCCCTTGTATGTTTCCCATTATAGCCGCGAAAAGTGAAAAGACAAGTACGGAAAAGAATTTTTTCCATGACGGCGGAGAAAATAACGACCGCGAGTGTGACTCGCGGTCGTCCAAAGAAGGGTTCAATGCGGGTCTTGGTCCAGGATTCTTTCGAGATTGTCCTTGGCCTTGTCCCAAGAAGCGCGACGTTTCTCGAGATGGTTCCGTCCTTCCTCGGTGAGGGAGTAGTATTTCCTTTCCTTGCCGGTCCCCCCTTTTTCCAGTAGGTGGAGATGAAACCCTCTCTTTGCAGGCGTTTGAATGTGGTATAGAGAGTGGCTTCCGTGAACTGGAAGGCTCCGTCCGTGAGTGTCATCACGGTCTTGTTGATCGCGTAGCCGTAGGAGTCTTTCTTCTCGAGGATGGAAAGGACAATCATGTCGAAATGATCCCGAAGCAGATTGCCCTCCATACCTAACCTGTCAAGGTATAAAGATATATTTCCCGGGTATTGTCAATCAAGGGATTTCTACTTGGTGAAGGCCGCTTCCTGACTTGCGACGAGGTGGGCGAGTCCCTTGGCAGTGAGCAAGATGAAGAATACGGCCGAACTCCAAGCGAGATAGGTCTCGAAACCGGGATCGATGGTCATGCCGATGGTCTCGTCGGCACCGACTCTTCCTCCCATGACAAAAAGCGCCACAAACCAGCCGAAGAAAGTGATGATCGGCCATGCAGCCGAACGGATGCGTTTCAAGAAAAGAAGGAGAAGGATGATTACAGAAATAACGGTCACGAGGAGAATTTCTCCGCCGATGAGACGTCGGTTGCCTTCGGCGACCGTCTCCCAAAAAACAACGGGTAGGATGCCGTCGAGAATCAAGGGCGTGGTCGTAGCGGTATCATGCAGGGTGTATGTCAAAGGGAAGAAGAGGCCGCCCACGGAGATCATCGCCGCATAAACGGCGAAAACCATGGCCGAGAAAGTTTTGTCTATCTTCTTCGCGAGAGTCCCGCGTCTTTTCTTCAAGAGACATCATCCCTTCATGTATGATGGTATCGATTGGAGACGCATCGTCCTGCGCCGTCTGACACGGTCCCATTGTACAGGAGGGGGAAGGTGCCGTCAAGAAAGCCCCATGTGTTCCTTTCCGCTTCCTTTACTTTTCCGGGGGCTTGTTTTATAATTAGTAAGGCGTTTGAAAAGAAAGCCACGTTCCGGTAGCTCAGGGGACAGAGCAATGGCCTTCTAAGCCATCGGTCGGGGGTTCGAATCCCTCCCGGAACGCCATACTGTCCTCAATAAAGCCCTTAACGGGGCTTTTTGTTTTGCATCCCTTGAAGAGACCTCATTTCTATGTTTCTTCTGAATATACGACATATGTGCGCTTTGTTTATCCGATGTTAGGTGGTATGTTAAGAATGGATATTCATAGCAAATCTCGAAATGCTGTTTATCTCACTCTAAAATCAGTCGGTCCTATATTGGAAATTTGTCACGCTTCGGGAATGGCCACGACATAGTCGGTCTTTGTGTATGCTAAGACCCAAAAATTTTGTCTTTTGTTACCATAGTTCGTACACCCCTACTGGTTTTTATGATATACCGGTTGTCACAGATGGGATGGGTGTATACTATCCCAAAATAGAGGGAAGGGTGATTTCATGAACCATGGAATAAAACTGTTGTTCGTCATCATGTTGATTTTTGTTGTGGCCGGTTGTGATAACACGCATGAGGTCAAACACTTCGAAGCCCCCTTGGCCGTCCATACAGAAGAAGGGGTGGAAGTCGTATACCGCATCCCTTTTCCGGAGATGACGGAATATAGTTATGGCAAGTTCACCTCCGGAAGGGATCTACGCGATTACGCCACGGATCATATTGCCATCGAAAGCGAAACCATCGGCGGCGTCTGCGCTTTCGAATGGATTGACGCCTATTTTCGGGAGAACCATGATGTCAAGGAAACGGACGGGCACTGCATGTATGCTGTCGAGCTCGAGGAACACACACTGTGCTACGAGGATTTGCGAGACCATCCGGTGGTCGACTTCCCTGTTTCCATCAGGATTGCAACCGATTAGGATTATGGTTCAATGCACACGATACGCTTCAGATTCCTATCTGTTTCGCTCCTTGATAATATGTTGTCGCCGGTGGCACAGGAGGGACAGATAGAAGAAAACCCAAGTTAAAGGGAAGGGTGATTTCATGAACAATGGAATTAGACTGCTAATCGTCATCATGTTCGTCTTTGTTTTGGTTGGTTGTGATAACACGCATGAGGTCAAACACTTCGAAGCCCCCTTGGCCGTCCACATAGAAGAAGGAGTGGAAGTCGTATACCGCATCACTTTCCCCGAGATGGTGGAATATCGTTACAACAAGTTCACCTCCGGAAGGGATCTACGCAATTACGACCCGCATTTTATTGCCATCGAAAGCGAAACCATCGGCGGCGTCTGCGCCTTCGAATGGATCGACACCCATTTCCGGGAGAACCATGATGTCAAGGAAACGGATGAACGCTGCATGTATGCTGTCGAACTCGAGGAACACACACTGTGCTACAGGGACTTGCGAGACCGCGGACCTGACGACCTTCTTGTTTCCGTCTATATCGAATACGATTAGGAGTGTTTGCAAGACGCACGAACGTTACTGCGGAGCACATAAGGGGCATGGATGTCTTATGGATAACGCCCGACGGGAAAGAACTGAACCATGACGGCAGAGTGAAGGTTATCAAGAAGCTTCAGATGGCCGGTCAATGGTTGCTGCCCCGGAGGGTTCTTCTTATCTCTATGTTAGGGTATAATGGTTTGTGTAGGAGTGGCTTGGATAAGATGTGAGACTGTAAAGGGTAAAGGATAACGATGTGGTGGATTCCGCAAACGAAGATTATAGGGAATTTCGGAGGAAAGGATTGACCTTTCCGGACGGAATGAGGGGGTGGAACCATGTGGCTATTGTATGTGCTTGTCATCTTGCTCGTTGCCGGAATTGTGCTCTTATTGAACTCACCTGCGTTCAAGGGGTATCTTGGCGAAAGAAGCGTCGGAAAGGACTTGAAGAAGGCGGCGTTGAAACATGGCGGGTTGGAACTCAAAGACCTCATGTTGGAAGATGATCATTCCTCCTCGCAGATCGACAATGTCTTACTCACACAAAAAGCTCTTTATGTCATTGAGATGAAGAACTATCGGGGCATGATTTTCGGAGATGAGGCACAAAACAATTGGACCATGACCCTCCTACATACGAACAAGAGACGCTCCCGTTCCGGAAAGGTATACAAGAGAACCTCCGTATCCAAGCATGCGTTTTACAATCCGATACGTCAAAACGCGACCCATATCCGGAAGATCAAGAATGTCTGTCAACTTCCACCGGATGTTCCAATCATTAACATTGTGGTTTTTGGCAACAGGGCTGATTTGAGCCGACTCTCAACGGCACAAGAAGCTCATGTTGTCAAGGTGAAAAATCTCGGCAATCTGATTGCCGAGATTGAGAAGAGGATTCAAACCACTATCTCCTTAGAGAGACAGATTGAAATCGTGGATGAATTGACACATCATAGCATTTCCGACCGAAAAAGACGCAAAGAACACGTGAGAAGATTGAAAGCGAAATATAAGGCATGATACCCAAGGTTTTGTATTATTGCCAGGAAAAGGGAATTCGTCCGGTAGCGTACAATAGTTTGTGTAAATGACGAAAGCATGAATCAATGAAACGGGAAGCCCTCAATCCTGTATAATTAGATTATCCCAACCTATCACAGGAGAAAGGACTTCCTATGACAGATTTTACCAAAGAATTGACAAAAACGCTAATGGAAGGTAAGAGTCTGGACGAAGTTTTTCGTCATCATCTCGAGAAAGCCCTCAACGAGCTTCTCCGGACGGAACTCAGTGTCTTTTTGGATTATGAGAAATACGACCGGAAGGGGTTCAACAGCGGCAACTCGCGGAACGGGAAGTACGAACGGACGATCAAGAGCCGCTTCGGAGAGCTCAACGTGAGCATCCCCAGAGACCGGAACGGCGAGTTCCAAAACCGGACGCTGCCACCCTACCGCCGGCATGACGACACCCTGGAGACGACAATCATCCACCTCTATCAGAAGGGGGTCACGACGGCGGAAATCGCCGATCTCATCGAGAAGATGTATGGCCACAACTACTCCAAGCAGACGGTCTCCAACCTCACCCGCATCATGCAGGAACACGTCGAGGCTTTCCGGAAACGCTCCCTCCAAAAACGCTATAGCGTCATCTATCTCGATGCCACCCGCCTTCCCTTGCGCCGGGACACGGTAGAACAGGAAGCCGTCTACATGGCGGTCGGCATCACGCTGACAGGCCACAAGGAGCTTCTC
>PWYL01000048.1 GCA_003568315.1 Mollicutes bacterium
CATGGAAGGGAGTGACCATATGGCAGGTCAATACCATGAACCATTGGAGAAACTCGACGAGAAGACCCGCGACATCACCCGCATCTTGCGGAGCATCATCGAGGAGTTCGACGCCGTCGACTGGTACAACCAGCGCATGGCCGCCACAGACGATGACGAACTCCGCGAAATCCTCAAGCACAACCGCGACGAGGAATTGGAACACGCGGTGATGGGCATCGAATGGCTCCGGAGGAAGATGCCCGAGTTCGACGCCGAGCTGAAAGAGATCCTCTTCAAAGAAGGCCCGATCACGGGTGACCACGGCCATGACGAGGATGCCGAAGGCGAAGAAGCGGGCAAAGACTTAGGCATCGGAAAGATGAAAGGATAGGAGGATGGACATGGACCTTTTGAAAAGAAATCTCGCCCCGATTCCGGCGGAAGCTTTCGAAGAGATCGATGAACGCGCTCGCGAAGTCGTCTCCTCACAGCTTGCCGCCAGAAAGATCCTGAAAGTCGACGGACCCCACGGACTTCAAAAGACCGCCGTCGAGACCGGCACCCACAAGATCCTCCAACAAGCGACGGAAAACACGGTCGGCTCCGCCACCTACGGCGTTGAGTCCCTGCTTGAGGGACGGGTCGTCTTCGAGCTTTCCCGCTGGGAACTCGACGACATCCTCCGCGGAAAAGAGGATGCCGAGCTGGATCCACTCGAAGAGGCCGCGAAACGTCTCGCCCTCTTCGAGGAGAACGCCGTTTTCAACGGCTGCGAACGGGCATCGCTGAAAGGCCTCGCCGCATACGCGAAGAAACCTTTGAAAATGACGAAAGAGCCCGAATCCCTCTTGCAAGCCCTGGCCGAAGGGATCTTGAAACTAAAAGACGCTTTCGCCGAAAAGCCCTACGGCCTTTTCGTCGGCGATGAAGTCTTCAAGGCCTTGAACCAAAGCACGGGAGGGAAACTCCTCCAAAACATCGTCGAAGAGATGATCAACGGCCCCGTGGTACGTGCGAAAGCCTTGGAAGGCGCCTTGCTCGTCCCCTACGACCATGACGATTTGAGACTCTATGTCGGTCAGGACTACGCCATCGGTTATGAGAAACACGACAACGAGACCGTGACCCTCTTCATCACCGTGAGTTTCCTCTTCAAGTGCTATGACGAGGACATCATCGTCCGCTACGAGATGACCGAGGATTGAAGCCGGACAAACAGAGCCTTCCGCCCCGGCGGAAGGCTCTTCCTTATCGAGAAATAACTTGCACAAAACGACCGACAGATGAGAACGGAGGGAACGCCATGCCGACCCGCTACGAAGGTTTTCTCGCCCAACCCTTCGAAAGACATCTCGCAAGCAGAGAAAAAAAGGAAGACGTCGCTTTCATCACCGCTGACGGATTACATGAAAGGACAAAGACCTTCCTCGCTTTCCGCACAGGTAAACATTGTGAAATCCTCCACATCGAAAACGCAAAGGATCCGGACACCGTTTCCGCCCTGACGGAGAAACTCTTCTATGTCGCTTTCCCTTACGGGAAAAACATCCGCCTCAAAAAAGCGGCGGAAGACATCGTGCGGATGACCTCGTATTCCGTGAAAGAAGACGAAAAAGGCTTTTTTTTAGAGAATCCCCTGCATGAAAAAAGCCGTCTCGTTCAAATCGGCAGTCTTCCCCCGGGCCCCTCGAACCGGATAAGCGATGTTGAAGGTGTCACCGTGGGTCATCTGACCATAAGCGACGAAAACCACAACACGGGCGTGACCGCCGTGCATCCGCATGAAGGGAATCCCTTCTATGAAAAATGCGAAGCGGCACAGGCCGTCTTCAACGGCTTCGGCAAATCGATGGGGCTTCTCCAGCTCGAAGAGACGGGGACCATCGAGACGCCCGTCCTTTTCACGAACACGTTGAGTGCCGGGACGGTATTCGATGCCGCAGTCTCCCACATGGTGGAAAAGAACCCCCTCATCGGGCGGAAACTCCCCACGGTGAACCCGCTCGTGCTCGAATGCAATGACGGGAACCTCTCCGACATCCAAGCGCGCCCGATCGAAAGAAGCCATGTCCAAGCGGCCTTGCGGGGGGCGAAGAAGGATTTCCGCCAAGGGAGCGTCGGCGCGGGAAGAGGCATGACGACACACGGATTCAAGGGGGGCATCGGCTCTTCCTCGAGGCTTGTAAAGATTGGCGAGAAGACCTATGCCCTCGGTGTCATCTTGAATGCGAATTTCCACGGCAACACGCCTAGGCATCTCGTCTTCAAGGGGCGCCACATCGGCAAAGACATCCCCGATGATGAAGAACACAAAGAAGACCAAGGCTCCATCACCATCCTCGTCGCGACGGACGCGCCGCTTTGTTCGCGACAGTTGAAACGCATCGCGAAAAGGAGCTTCTTCGGCATCGCGCGGACGGGTTCCATCGTCTCGGGCGGAAGTGGTGACATCGCCGTCGCCTTCTCCACGGCGAACCGTCGGGATCATTTCGCCAAAAACGCGGTCCACGCTTTCCAAAGACTCTCCGAACGAAACCTCGATCCCTTTTTCCAAGCCGTGATCGAAGCGACGGAAGAGGCGATTCTGCAGGCGATGTTGCACAGTCCTTCCATCACGGGTTTCCAAGGGAAGAAGAAGGCGTCCCTCTTCGAACACATCGACCGTTTCCAAGACCTCCTCATTTCCTTGGAAGAGTAGACGAAAGGACGATATTTGTGAGCCAAGACACAGACAAACGCCTCCGCGACCTCTTCATCTATCAGGTGTTCGTGCGGAACCACACGGAAGAAGGCACTCTCGATGCTTTGCGCGCCGACCTCGACCGGATTCGCTCCCTCGGTGTCGATGTCCTCTATCTCCTCCCCTTCCATCCGACAGGGAAGAAACATCGTAAAGGGAAGAAGGGAAGCCCCTATTCCATCAAGGACTACTATGCCGCGGATCCCGAACAAGGCACCATGGAGGATTTCACCCGGCTTGTGCAAGCTGCGGGGGAAAAAGGCATGAGCGTGATGATGGACATCGTCTTCCACCACACCGCGTGGGATTCTGTCCTCTTCGAGAAAAATCCCGGTTTCTTCTATGAGGAAAACGGCGAGAAGAAGAACCGCGTGGGCAGATGGTGGGATGTCGTCGACCTCGATTATGCCAAGGACGAAGCCTTGGCCGACTACATGATCGACGTGTTGCTCTATTACACCCGCATGGGGGTCGACGGCTTCCGTTTCGATGTCGCGAGTCTCCTTCCCAGATGGTTCCTCGAAAAAGCGCGCAAAGCCGTGAAGAAAGAGAATCCGGAAACAGTCTGGCTTTCCGAGTCGGTCCACGGCCATTTTCTCCGCGCCTTCCGTGAAAAGGGGTTCTCCGGTCTCTCGGAAGGAGAAATCTATGAGATGTTCGACCTCGCCTACGACTACGACGCCCATCCCTATTTCGAGAACTATTTGCGAGGAAAGGGGTCGCTGGATGACTATATCTTCTGGTTGAACCGTCAAGAGGAAATCTACCCGGAAAATTATGTCAAACTGCGCAATCTCGAGAACCACGATTTCGGCCGCATCGCCACCTTGCTCGAGAATGACGAGAAACGCCTCGAGAACTGGCACGCCTTCAACTTCTTCCAAAAAGGGGCCACGATGTTCTATGCGGGCGGAGAACACTTCACCGACCATAAGCCCTCCCTCTTCGACAAGGACCCCTTGCGCCGGCAAGGCCCCGACAAAAGTGGATTCATCAAACGGCTCGCCTCGCTCACCCGGGGCAAGCTTTTCACGGAAGGAAATTACACCGTCGATAAGCTTTCCGGCAAGGATGTCATCCATGCGGCCTACGAAAACAACGGCCGAAGGATAACGGGATTCTTCCATGTCGGCCCCGAAGAAGGAAAGGTCTCTTTGCCGCTTGCAGATGGCGAATATCATGACAGGATCAAGGATGCCCCCTTCACCGTCGAAAACCATGAAGCCCGCCTTTCGGACCTCCCCGTGATTATTGACGAAGAGTGAATGTCATCTCCGCAAAGCAAAGAAAGAACGCCCTTGCCGGACACACCGCCCGGCAAGGGCGTTTTCTATGGAGAAGAAACGTCTACCGCAGGACCACACCCTCGAACGCTTCGAGTTCGAGGGTTCCTTCCAGACGCAAGGTTCTTTGACTGAGGAGCTCTTTCGCCTCTTGGAAACGAAAATCCGCGGGAAGGGAAAAACGCGCTTTCTCGTCTTTTACATTCAAGAGGAAGAGGAGATCCCCTTTGCGATAGGCGAGCAACCGCCCGTCTTCCGTCTTCAACCATGTGAAGGGGAAGGATGAGAAGACCTTCTCTTCTTTTCTGAGCGCGGCGAGTCTTTGGATGTACGCCAGGAGTCCTTCATCGCGTTTCTCCGCTTTCCAGGGCATGCAGCGGCGGTTCTTGGGATCATCCTCGCCGGCAAGGCCGACTTCGCCCCCGTAGAAGATACTCGGTGCACCCGGAGCGGAAAAGAGGAAGAGGTAGGCGAGCCGCACGCGGCGGACATCTTCCCCGCAGACGGTCATGATCCGTTTCGTGTCGTGGCTGTCTATGAGGTTGTAGAGATTCTTCGTCACATGTTTCGGATAGGCGAGGAAGACGGCGTTCACTTGCCGGATGAAACTTTCGGCATCAAGGCCCGACAAGGATTCCTCCGTGCCGAAGAAGCGCCACACGGGAGGGAGGAGCCCGTAGTTCATCACCGAATCGAACTGGTCCCCTTGGAGCCAGGGAGAAGCGTCATCCCAGTTCTCCCCGATGAGCACGGCCTCCGCTTTGGCGTCTTTCACGGTCTTGCGGAACGCCCGCCAGAAGGCGTGGGGGATCTCGTTCGCGACATCGAGACGCCACCCGTCGATATCGTACGCTTCGATCCAAAATCGGGCCACGCCGAGGAAGTATTCCTTCATGAGGGGATGCATCGGGTTCGTCTTCGGCATGTGGAGGTTGAAGGCGAACGTGTGGTAGTTGATGTCTTGAGGACTTTTTATGCGGGCGCGGAGTTCATCTTTCGACAGGGTTTCGAGCGCCTCGATGTCCACGGGCAGTAGCGGCTTGGCTTCGTCCTTGATATGGAAACATCCATAGTAAGGGCTTTTCTTCCCCCTTTTCAAGACGTCGAGGAAGAAGGGGTGCTTGAGGCCGGTGTGGTTGAAGACACCGTCGAGGATGACTTTCAAGCCCAGTCCGTGGGCTTTTTCGACAAGCCGTGCGAAATCTTCGTTCGTGCCGAAAGAAGGATCGATGGTGTGATAGTCCACCGTGTCGTACTTGTGGGTGCTCATGGCGGTAAAGACCGGCGTGAGATAGATGGCGTCCATCCCGAGCTTCTTGATATAGGGGAGTTTCTCTTCGCCGCCTTTGAGGTCGCCGCCGAAACGGTCCTTGTTGGTGAAGTCGGCCACCCCGTCCCAAGGCAGGGTGTCGGCATCGTCCAAGGAGGCGTCGGCGTTCTTGAACCGTTCGGGGAAGATGCTGTAGAAGTTGGCGTCTTCGAGCCAGGAAGGAGGCGAAAAGAGGTCCTCTTCGTTCATGTAGGGGAAAGCGAAGTAATTGGAGAGGTCGTAGCGGGAGTCTGGATTCTTTGCGACATCGATTGTCTCATACGCTCCACAGAGATAGCGTCCATCGATCAAGAAAGCGTATTTCAACCGTTTGTGCGGTGGCGCCACGGAGAGGAAGTAGTGGAAGTGATCGGCCGTCTCGGCCTCGAGTTCCATTTTGTCTCCCTGTGAGCAAGGGTTCCACTCGTGCGCTTTTTTCCTCTTGTCGCGGACATGGAGGAAAGGGTCGCCATGGATCACTTCGATCCTTCTTTTCTTGTCCTTGGGTGTCTTGAAGCGCAGATGGACGTGATCCTTGTCAAAAAGATAGGCCTGTGAAGATTTCGGTTGGTGGTGGAAACCGGAAAAACGCATCGCATACCCCCTTGAGAATCTTAACCTGACACATTGGTGACATCGCGGCGATGGCCATCGACAGGAAAGGTCGTTGCTCGTGAATAGGGGCATTATATCATGCCTCGAGACGATGTCGAGGAAGAAGGGATGTGATAGCGGTTTCGCAAAAAAAAAGACCCGGCATCAGACTTTCTTCCGGGTCGATTCGCGTTCGATGAGCTTGACGGGGAGGATCTCTTCCTTCTTGGCGGTCTCTTCCCCCACGATCAGAGCGATCATGTTCTCATAGGCCGCGCGGGCCAATTGGCTGATGGATTGTTGGATGGTGGTGAGCGAGGGGATGAAGAGTTCGGAAAACTCGATGTTGTCGAAGCCGATGACCTGTATGTCCTCGGGGATGGTCTTGCCGAGTTCGTACGCCGCCCGGATGGTGGAGACGGCAATCGTGTCGCTGTCACAAAAGACCCCGTCGGCCTCGGGGTGTTTTGCGAGGAACCGCTTGATTTTTTCGAGGTCGGGTTTGCGGAAGTCGAGATCGAGTGCGTGGAGTTTCACACCCTTGTTCTCGACAATCTCGTTGAAGCCCTTGGTCCTTTCCTGCACCGTGAGCAACACCGAGGGTCCACGGATGTGGAGGAGGTTCGCACAACCGTTCCCGATTAAGTGTTTCGCCGCGAGACGGCCGCCTTCGGTGTTGTCGGAAGAGATGGCGAGGATGTCGTCGTTCAATTTGTGGTCGATGGAGAGGATGGGAATGTCGAGGTTCAAGAAGTTCTCGATCTCGGGAATGTGGGTGACGACGATGAGACCGTCGATGTTGTATTGGTTGAAGACGTTCAACACTTTTTGTTCCTGGGAGAGGTCCTCGTTGACATTGAATACCATGAGATGATAGCCCTCTTCGAGAAAATAGGCCTCGATGGCCTCGATCAGTTCGCTGAAAAAATAGGTGGAAAGATGCGGGACGATGACCCCGATAATCTTCGATTGTTTTTTGAAAAGAGAACGCGCGAGCTCGTTCGGAATATAGTCGAGCTCCCGGATCGCGGCCTCGACCAGCCTTCGCGTCTCTTCACTCACATAGCCCGAGCGGTTCAAGACCCTCGAGACCGTCGCGACACTGACATTGGCCTTCTTGGCCACATCCTTGATGGTCGGCATGTCCTTCCCCTCCCCGTTTCCCGACTATTCCATTATAGTCAATCGTGACGGGTTTGTAAATGCGTCGATGAGGAAAAGCATCCATGTCCGGATTGTCCAAAGAGCCAAGATGTGCCGATTTTTATGTCGGGAAAAAGGCGTTCTTTGTTATAATGGTGTTGTGCAGACAAAAGAAAGTGGTGGTCTCATGCTCGCACGGATCCAGGATGTCTCGAAATCGTTCGTCGCTGGTCTCTTCATGGGGGTCGCAGGACTCGTGCCCGGTGTTTCCAGCGGCACTGTCGCTGTTGTCGCCGGTGTCTATCAGAAGATGATCGACGCCTTCGGCTCTCTTTTTTCGAAGGGAAAGGAAAAAGCGAGACATCTCTTTTTCCTCCTGCCTTTGTTCGCGGGCATCGTGATCGCGAGTTTCGTCTTCGCGTATTTTGTCGACAGTGTGATGGAGTTGTACCCGAACCGGGTGCGCATGTTCATGGTCGGCCTCATTGTCGGCACGACGCCCGTGTTGTACAAGAAGGTCAAGAACATGACCGAAGGCGAGCGCTTCAACCCGTGGAACCTGCTCCCCTTGTTATTCGCCCTCGTGCTCGTCATCTGGTTGAACCTTCCCGACCGGGCGGCTTCGGCACCTTTGCAGGAGACATCTTTCCGCACGCTCTCTTTGCTTTTTGTGGCCGGGT
Organism: Mollicutes bacterium; assembly: GCA_003568315.1. Taxonomy (GTDB): domain Bacteria; phylum Bacillota_I; class Bacilli_A; order Izemoplasmatales; family Izemoplasmataceae; genus T1SED10-81. Next base: position 7,732 of record PWYL01000048.1, read on the forward strand.
TCCTCGCCGCCGGCACGGGGCTCATCCCCGGCATCAGCGGCGCCATGGTGCTCTTGGCCGTCGGCATCTATGCGACAGTGATCACAGCCATCTCGGCCATGAACTGGCCGTTTCTTTCAGCACTCGGCCTGGGTGCGCTTCTCGGTTTCATCATCTTTTCCAAATCCATGCATTTTCTGACCCACAACTTCCGTCAGACGACGTATTGCACGATCATCGGCTTCCTCGTCGGTTCCGCGATCAGCATCTTCCCTTCCCGGGAAATCTTCGATGTCTCTTTCCCGCTTCTTGTCTCCTATGTCGCCATCCTCGCAGTCGGTGTATTCCTGGCCTACTTCTACGGGGGTGAAAGAAGACGTGTCTAGATGGGCGCTTTTCGATTTTGACGGCACCATAGCCGATACGGAGCACATCGCTTATGAAGTGTATTGTCGCCTCGCAAGAGGAAAGGACAGGGAAGTCTTGGACCGGGAGGCTTTCGAAGCTTTGAACGACCGGTCGATCCCAAAACGGCTCCAAGCCCACGGGGTGAGCCCCTTGCGCCTTCCCGCACTTGTACGGAAAGCTTTGCGCGTGTATCGCGATGAAGTCTCCACCGCCCTACCCTTTCCCGGGATGAAGCAGTGTCTGGAAAAACTCCGCGAAGAAGGCATCTCTTTGGCGATCCTCTCTTCCAACAACGAAGAGACCATCCGTGCCTTCCTCACGGATCATGATCTTGCATATTTTGACGCCGTCAAGGGAAAAATCTCCCTTTTTGACAAGGCGCGCTTCATCCGCCGTTTCTTGAGAAAGATGGACATTCCCGCCGAAAGCGCCCTCTATGTCGGGGATGAGATCCGGGATGTCGAGGCGGCCAAGAAGGCGGGCATCCCCGTCATCGCCGTCGGTTGGGGCTATGACGAAGCGTCGCTTCTGGCAAGCGCCCACCCCGATGAGTTCGTCCAAAGACCCGACGAATTGACCGAAACGATCCTCCGCCGCCACGACACAAGATAACACCACATTGTCGAAACCGCAAAGAAAAGAAGGATCCCGGCTGATATGCTCCCCTTAAAGTAGACACTGCAAATATATAAAGATTGCAGGTACTACTTTAAGGGGGTTTTTCTATGGGAAGAAAAGCGAAAGTTGACAAAGCGTTGAAACTGCAAGCGATCAAAGACTACACAAGCGGAGACAAGAGCGCAATAGAGATTAGCGAAGGCTTGAACGTCTATAAGGGAACGATTCGAAGATGGTGCCGACTGCACGAAGCCCACGGCGAGGCGGCCTTTGACGAGAAACCGAGAAACAGACCCTACTCACAAGCGGTGAAGGAAGGCGCCGTTCAAGCATACGAGCGGGGAATGTACACAATTCCGGAGATATTGCGAAGATACGGAATCACCCATCCAAGTGTTTTAGAAAGATGGATTCGGCAGTATAATGGTCATGAAGGACTCACGGATTACGATCCGGAAAGTGAGGTGTACATGGCCAAAAGCCGACGCAAGACGACCTATGAGGAACGGTTGGCAATCGTTCACCACTGTCTGCGAAACGACCGCAACTACAAAAAGACGGCGGCGGATCACAACGTGTCGTACGCCCAAGTGTATCAATGGGTGAAGAAGTATGAGGAACACGGCGAAGAAGGTCTCCTCAACCGTCGCGGAAAGAAAAAGTCGGAAGAATCCTTGAGCGAGACCGAAAAACTCCAGCGTGAGAACGAAAAGCTCAAGAGGGAGAACGAACACTTGCGGATGGAGAAAGATGTCTTAAAAAAGCTCAAGGACATCGAATGAAGGCGAAAATCACAAAAGTCCGGCAAGAAGTGAAATACCTCACCATCCAAGAACTTTACCAGGAGAAAGGATATCCCCTTTCCTTCATGTGTGCGGTTCTGGAGGTCGCCCGCAGCGCCTATTACCAATGGCGGAACCGGAAACCACCAGCAAAAGAACAACAGGACACGGAGCTCGCCCAGATCATCCAGGAATACCATGCGACCTTCGGGAGGATCCTCGGCTATCGGCGGATGACGTTATTCATCAATCGGCTCAACCAAACACACTACAACCCCAAACGCATCCGGCGACTCATGCGGATTCAGGGCCTCAAGGCCGAAATCCGGAAACCACGCAAGGGTCACAGGAAATCAACGCCGCAAATCAACGCCGAGAACATCCTCAATCGCAATTTCGAAGCCGCGGCCCCGAACACGAAGTGGCTCTCGGACATCACGGAATTCCGCATCAAGGGAACCAACCAAAAACTCTTTCTCAGCGTCATCCTCGACCTCTACGAAAAAAGCATCATCGCCTACGAAATCTCCAGAAGAAACAACAACCAGTTGGTGTTCAAGACCTTTGACAAAGCGATCGAAGCGAATCCGGGAGCGAAGCCGTTATTTCACAGTGACCGCGGGTCCCAATACACGAGTCGGATCTTCCAAGGGAAACTGCAATCCATCAAGGCGGTGCAAAGCATGTCCAGAACCGGGCGGTGCATCGACAACGGTCCGATGGAGGGGTTCTTCGGAGCATTGAAAGCGGAGATGTATCACTTGAACACATTTCATTCGGTTGAAGAACTCAAAGAAGCCATTGACGCTTATATATCGTTCTACAATCACCAGCGGTTCTCCCTCGCATTGAAAGGCCTGACCCCGATTGAATATCGGAATCAGGCCTTACAGAATCCTTGATTATTTCCTGTGTCTACTTGACAGGGAGCAGTTCACCGGCAGGATCCTTTTTATGTGGTGACAGCTCCA